>JALZUT010000203.1 GCA_023300575.1 Olleya sp. | reverse complement strand
GGTATTATTGCTGGTATCCAATTTGCTAAACAGGTCTTTAATTATGTAGATAAAGACATGCAGGTCGAAACGCTTATAGAAGACGGAAGCCAAGTAAAATATGGTGATATTGCATTTTATGTAACAGGTGCATCACAATCTATCTTAAAAGCAGAGCGTTTAGTCCTTAATGCGATGCAACGTATGAGTGCAATTGCGACCAAAACAAGACAGTTTGTAGACTTATTAGAAGGCACAGAAACTAAGATTTTGGATACACGTAAAACTACTCCAGGAATTAGAGCGCTAGAAAAATGGGCTGTAAAAATAGGAGGAGGAGAAAACCACAGATTTGCATTATATGATATGATTATGCTAAAAGACAATCATATAGATTTTGCAGGAGGTATTACAAAAGCAATAGATCAAACCAAGCAGTATTTAAAAGACACCAATCGTGATTTAAAGATTATTGTAGAAGCACGTAATTTAGACGAAATAAAAGAAATCCTTCAGTCTGATGGCGTGTATCGTATTTTAATAGATAATTTTAATTATGAAGATACCAAAACAGCAGTTAAACTGATAGGCAACCAATGCTTAACCGAAAGCTCTGGAGGTATAAACGAAAAAACAATAAGAGAATACGCACTTTGCGGGGTAGATTACATATCTTCTGGTGCTTTAACACATTCGGTTTATAATCTGGATTTAAGTCTAAAAGCAGTAGAATAAAAAAGGTGTAAGTATTTATTTTTTAAATGTTTAATGTCTAAAAAATCTAATTCATCTAGTTAATGTCTCAAGTAATAGAAGATAAGCTTAGTAAAATACCAGTCATTAATTTGTTAGTGAAGGTTTTAGGTAAAATAAAACTACCTAGATTAGAAGGTTTATCTCTGTATGACTTGTTGGAATTGTATGTGACAGGTATTGCAAAAGGTGCGTTAGGATCTAGAGCAAGTGCAATCGCATACAGCTTCTTTATGGCATTGTTTCCGTTTTTGTTGTTTATCATTATTGTGATTCCGTATATACCAATAGACGATTTTCAAACAGATTTCTTAGTATTTTTAGAATCCTTTTTACCACCAACTACATCAGATTTCTTTTCACAAAACATATTCAATAATATTGGTAAAAACCAAAATGGAGGCTGGTTGTCTTCTGTTTTTTTATTATCCATTTTTTTAATGGCAAATGGTATTAATGCTTTGTTTTCTGGTTTTGAAAACTCGTATCATGCGCAACTAACACGTAACGTTTTTAAACAATATTTTTATGCTTTAGGTATTGCTTTAATTTTATCTTTTTTACTATTACTAACCGTTGCTTTTTTAGGGTATTTTAATATCTATGTTATTGATAATTTAAACCAATATGGTTACATAGAAAAACGCGAAGTCGATTTTTGGGCTACTTTAGCACTTTATGCCTTTTTTATAATTATGCTATATTTAGCAACTGCTGTTTTGTATTATTTTGGTACTACAGAAGGTAAAACATCAAAATTTTTCTCAATAGGCGCTTTGTTTACTACAATTTTAATACTATTAACGTCGTTTTTATTTGGAATCTATATCGAAAACTTTGCCAAGTACAATGAGCTTTATGGCTCGATTGGTGCAATACTAATATTACTGTTTTATTTATGGCTTAATGCAAATATTTTGCTATTAGGTTTCGAATTAAATATGTCATTAAAACAATTAAGGCAACAACATATTAAAAATGAATAAACTAATTATTTTCACCTGTTTATGTCTTTCATTTTCTGGATATTCTCAAGACATCTTCGGTAAATGGAAAACCATAGACGACCAAACAGGCGAAGCTAAATCTATTGTAGAAATCTATAAAAAAGACCGAAAGGTATTTGGTAAAATCATCGAAATTTTTGATGAAACTAAAAGTGGTTATCCTTGTATTAAATGTAAAGGCGACGATTATAATAAACCTGTTTTAGGTCTTGATATTATAAAGAATATGAATCAAGATGGCAACTATTATAATGGAGGTACAGTTGTAGATCCACAAAACGGTAAAGTGTATAAACTTAGATTAGCTGTTACAGATAAAGACCAACTTCAAGTTAGAGGTTACGTAGGGTTTTTCTTCTCTACCCAGTATTGGATTAGAGTAGAATAATCTACAAATTAACACATCAACAAATCAACTTTTAAGATTGAATCACTTTATAGACGTCATACTACCAATACCGTTAGAAAAGCGTTTTACATATAGTATTACGCAAGCAGAAAGCGGGTTTTTAAAAGAAGGAATGCGTGTGTCTATACCTTTTGGTAAATCTAAGATTTATACAGGTATTGTTGCAGCAATACATCAAATAGCACCTTTGATTTATGACGCAAAAGAGATCCATCAAATATTAGATGAAACACCAATTGTAACCCAACACCAATTACTACTTTGGCAATGGGTTGCAAAGTATTATATGTGTACAGAAGGCGAAGTTATGCGTGCTGCACTTCCAAATTCGTTTTTATTAGAAAGCGAAACCATTATCAGTAAAAATGAAAGTCTGCAAATTAATGAAACCGATCTAAAAGACGACGAATACCTGATTTACGAAGCTTTGCAACACCAATCGTCACTAAAAATTCAAGATATATCCAATATTTTGGACAAAAAAAATGTACTTCCAGTAGTGAAGCGTTTGGTAGATAAAGAAGCTATAATTTTAAACGAAGAGATTTACGAAAAATACAAACCAAAGTATGTACGTTACGTAAAGCTAGCAATACAATATACCTCTGAAGTTGCATTAAATGAGTTGTTAGCATTACTTAGTACTAGAGCTAAAAAACAACGTGATGTGGTTATGACTTTATTTTCTATTGCTGCTAAAACACAAAAACCAGTTAAAGTTTTAGATTTAGTTGCTCAAAGTAAAACATCTTCAGCAACTGTAAAAACGTTAATAGATAAAGGTGTTTTGGAAGACTATCACATCCAAACAGATCGCATTATTTATCAAGGAGAAGCTAATGAAGATTCAAAAAATCTAAACCAATTTCAGACAGAAGCTTTAGAGCAAATCAACACCAGTTTTAAAACCCAGAATGTAGTTTTATTACACGGAATTACCTCTTCAGGAAAAACAGAAGTCTACGTTAAACTCATTGAGGACGCATTAGCTAGAGAAGAACAAGTTCTGTATCTATTGCCAGAGATAGCTTTAACAACGCAATTAGTAACCAGGTTACAAACTTATTTTGGAGAACAAGTTGCGGTGTTTCATAGTAAATACTCTGCTCATGAGCGCGTTGAGGTATATAATCAAGTCTTAAAAAATTCCACAAAAGCGAAAATAATATTAGGTGCACGGTCGTCCATATTTTTACCATTTAATGATTTAGGATTAATTATTGTGGATGAAGAACACGAATCATCTTTTAAACAATTTGATCCAGCACCACGTTATCATGCACGTGATACAGCAATAGTTTTAGCCTCACTTTTTAAAGCAAAAACGTTATTAGGAAGTGCAACGCCAAGTTTAGAAAGTTATCATAACGCTTCAGAAAACAAGTATGGTTTTGTCGAAATTAATAGACGCTACAATAACGTACAGCTTCCAGAAATCGAACTAGTAGATGTTAAAGACAAGCAGAAGCGAAAGCGTATGAAAGGACATTTTTCTGATAGTTTAGAAAAAGAAATGACCGAAGCTTTACAGGATGGGCATCAGATTATTTTATTTCAGAATAGAAGAGGGTATTCTCCAATTGTAGAGTGTAATACTTGTGGTCACGCACCACAATGTCCAAATTGTGACGTTAGTTTAACGTACCACCAATATCGTGTTCAGTTACGTTGTCATTACTGTGGTTACAATAGTGCCATGTTGCAAAAATGTATGGCTTGTGGTACACCGGATTTAGATACAAAAGGTTTTGGTACCGAACAAATAGAAGCAGAGGTAAAGTTGCTTTTTCCAGATTATAAAGTAGCTAGAATGGATTTGGACACTACTAGAGGAAAGTTTGGTTACGAAAAAATTATTACGTCTTTTGAACAAAAAGAAGTCGATATTTTGGTTGGGACACAAATGTTAACCAAAGGACTAGATTTTAGAAACGTGAAGCTAGTTGGTATTATGAATGCAGACAACATGCTTAATTTTCCAGACTTTAGAGCTCATGAGCGTAGTTTTCAGTTAATGTTGCAGGTTTCTGGTAGAGCAGGACGAACCGAAAAAAGAGGTAAGGTGTTGATCCAAACATATAACCCGTATCATAAAATATTACAACAAATTTCTACCAATGATTATGTTGGGATGTTTAAAGAGCAACTTGAAGAGCGTTATAATTATAAATATCCACCTTATTACAGGTTAATAAAAATCACGTTAAAACACCGTGACTATAATAAGGTAAATGTTGCAGCAGATTGGTTAGCAAAAGGATTAACCCAATTGTTTAAACATAATGTATTGGGACCCGAGTTTCCGCCAATTTCAAGAATACGTAATCAGTATCATAAAAATATATTAATTAAAATTCCGCAAGGACAATCTTTAGGTAGAACCAAAGCGGCTATAAAACGTGTGCAAAATAGCTTTAGCGCTATAGGAGAGTTTAAGTCGGTTAGATTGATTATAAATGTGGATAATTATTAGTCATTAGTGTAAAGTGTTCAGTGTAAAGTATAGCGTACAAACTTAGCGACTTAGCTACTTTGCGAGAAACACTACCTTAGTAATCCTAATAAAGTGTCAGTTTTAGCACAGTCGAAGACGTTGTTGGTTAAGAAGTTTAAAGTATTACATACACTTAGCGCCTTTAAAAAAAAACAATATCTTAGTAATCGTATAAAGACTAAGTTTATCTAATCAGTATTAAACAAAAAAATCCTACTTAAAAAAAAGCAGGATTTCAATTATATCTAAAGTGATTTTATTTATATACTATTTAAAGCATCAACTAATAAAGTCTTTTTGTTTCTACTTAAAGGTATTTCGTAAGCACCAACTTCAACATTTTTACTATTAAATCTGTCAACCTTGTCTAAATTAACAATGTAAGACTTGTGGATTCTTAAAAATTTACCTTCGGGTAATTCGTGCTCAAAAGCTTTCATTGTAGATAATACAACTAAGCTGCTATCTTCTGTAACTAGTTTTACGTAATCACCAAGTGCCTCAATCCACTTAATATCTCTAATGTATACTTTACGTTTTTTAAGATTACTCTTAACAAAAATATGCTCGCCTTCTTCTTGATTATAGTCTTGCTTAAGTTTTTGATGGTCAACTGCTTTATCTACAGCTTGCGTAAAACGTTCTCTAATAATTGGTTTTTGTAAGTAATCTGTTGCGTCATAGTTAAATGCTTTAAAGGCGTATTCTGTTTTACCAGTAACAAAAATAATCTGAGGTTTATTATTCAATACGTCTAATAATTCAAATCCATTAAGGACTGGCATTTCAATGTCTAAAAAGATAAGGTCTACTTTATGGTTATTAAGACCATTTTTAGTTTCAAGAGCACTACTGTATTCTGCAATTAGATTTAGGTTATTGTTGCTTTCAATTAGCTTTACAATCGATAATCGTTGTATTGCTGAATCGTCTACTACTACACAATTTAATATCATAGCTTATGTATTTAGGTTAAGTTATCGACAATAGTACAAAAAATTCGGATAAAAACCAAAAATCATCGGTTAAATGTAAGTTTTAACTAATTTTCAATTTAAAACTGAACGGTAATTAATTTAAAATTATTTAGACATTAGTATTGTGAGTTTTGACAAAAAGAGTTATTTTTGCACACATTTTTAACACAATAAATTAGATTTTTATGAATCATTATGAAGCTGTTTTCATCTTAAATCCCGTTTTATCTGAAACACAGATAAAGGAGACAGTAAAGAAGTACGAAGAATTTCTTACGTCTCGAGGAGCAAAGATGGTATCAAAAGAAGATTGGGGACTTAAAAAGTTAGCCTACCCAATCCAAAACAAAAAAAGTGGGTTTTACCACCTATTTGAATTTCAAGTAGATGGAGAACACATTAATCCTTTAGAAGTAGAGTTTAGACGTGATGAGCGTTTTATGCGTTACTTAACTGTAGCTATGGACAAACATGCAGTGTCATGGGCGGAACGTAGAAGAGTTAAATTAAAACAAAAAGCGTAATTATGGCAAGTATAGATCAACAAGCAAAAGGAAAAAAAGAAGGAGAAATTAGATATCTTACTCCTTTAAATATTGAAACTAACAAGAACAAGAAGTATTGTCGTTTTAAAAAGTCTGGTATTAAGTATGTAGATTACAAAGACGCAGACTGGTTATTAGGATTTGTTAACCCTCAAGGTAAAATTTTACCAAGACGTTTAACAGGTACTTCATTAAAGTATCAAAGAAAAGTGTCTGTAGCTGTAAAAAGAGCACGTCACTTAGCTTTAATGCCATATGTAGCAGATTTATTAAAATAAAAATATCATAACAATGGAACTTATATTAAAACAAGACGTTGATAATTTAGGATTTAAAGACGATGTTGTAACGGTTAAGAACGGTTATGGTAGAAATTTTTTAATCCCTACAGGACATGCTGTTTTAGCAACAAAATCTGCTAAAAAAGTATTAGAAGAAACGTTAAAGCAACGTGCATATAAAGAAGCTAAAGAAGTAGAAGAAGCTAATAGAGTAGCAGGAACTATGAAAGCTTTAGAAATTAAAATTGCAGCTAAGGTTGGTACAGGAGATAAATTATTTGGATCTGTAAACAACATAGATGTAGCAGCTGCTTTAGCTAAAGAAGGTCAAGAAATTGATAAAAAATACATTACTGTTACTACAGTTAAGCGTTTAGGTAAATATAACGCAACTGTACGTTTACACAGATCTGTAAATATAGATTTAGAATTTGAAGTTGTAGCGCAAGCCTAGTTTTAAAACCTATTATATAATAAAAACCGTTTAGATCTATCTAGACGGTTTTTTTAATTTAAAATAATAAAATAACGCTTTCGCAGAATTTAAACCATGAAGAACTTCTATCTAATACTAATTTTAATCGTGTGTTTGTCTTGCAAGCAGAATACTTCTAATAATTTGGAAGATTCTGAAACCCAAGAACAAAAATTAAAATCTTCAGTTTTACTTAAAAAATTTAAGTATCAACCCAATGATGCGTTAATTATAAGTGTACATAGAGGTGGAAAAGGGCTAAAATACTATCCTGAAAATTGCTTAGAAACACTTCAATATATAAACGATAGTATTCCTGCTATTTTCGAAATAGATATAGCACAAACTAAAGATGAGGTTTTAGTTTTGATGCATGACAATACTTTAGAGCGGACTACAACAGGAGGTGATAAGTTAACCAATTACACGTATAAAGAATTACAGGCTTTTAATTTAGAAGACGATTTTGGAAATGAAACTACATATAAGATTCCGTTATTAAAAGACGTCCTACTTTGGGCAAAAACCAATAATGTAGTGCTGACTTTAGATAAAAAACGAAGCGTGTCATTTAACAAGTTAATAGATTTAGTTAAAGAAGTAGAAGCAGAGGATGTCTGCATTTTAATTACTTACAATTTAGAACAAGCAAAAGATGCACATCTATTAGCGCCAAACTTAATGCTATCGGTTTCTGCTAGAAACCAAAAGGAGTTAGATTGGTTGTTGCATTCTAAAATACCTACTAAAAATATGATAGCTTTTACAGGTACGCGTTTGTCACCAAATCCATTTTATAAAACAGTCCAATCTTATGGTATAAAAACCATTTTAGGAACATTAGGTAACTTAGATAAGCAAGCCAAAGCAAAAGGCGAATTACCTTATTTAATTTGGCGAGATAAAGGTATTGACATTTTTGCTACCGACAGACCTTTTGAATTAGCTAAAGCATTAGAGATTAATAAATAAAGTTTATATAGCCTGCAAGGTTTCAAAAAACGTGTAGGTTTTAATTAATAAAGTAAAATAATAAGAATTCCGTGTTAACAGAAATGAAATATAAAAAAGATTCTTATTGTCATGGGAACATTTTTTTTTTTTCAATAAATCTGTTTATGTTAAATAGTTGACATTTAAAAAGAAATACCAAATACTAAATGAAATATTCTAGACTTACAAAAGAACAATTTGAAGAACTTGAAAAAGAATTCATTAATTTTTTAGCAACTCAGTCTATAACTGGAGACGAATGGGTAAATTTAAAGGCAAATAAACCCGAATTAGCAGAAGTAGAACTAGATGTTTTTAGCGATTTAATTTGGGAAGGTGTTTTAAATCAAGCTAAGTATTTAGAACATATTTCGCCAAAAGACATTCATTTGTTTGCATTAAACGAAGACCACATGCATTTAATAGGCATAAAGGTAAAAGACGAAGCAGACTTAACAACTGCAGAAGGTTTTAATTGGTTACGCAATAATTTAATGCATGATAATGTAGAGTTTGTACAGGCTAAAAAAGACTACACAGAAGATAAAAACTTAGATAAGTTTACATTAATACAGCAAGGTTCTAATATTACAAAAGGCGAGTTGTATCAATATATGTTTAAACTTATAAACTAAAAAATCACTGTCATTTCGAGGAAGTATGACGAAGCGATCTGTTGACGTTTAGGGATGTATTTAAAATGCATTTCCAATTCAATAGATTGTCACGCTTTTTTTTCTAATGAAAAAGCTCGCAATGACAGTTAATATTATATATTTTTGTAATTCCTGCTAAGTCAGG
>JALZUT010000202.1 GCA_023300575.1 Olleya sp. | reverse complement strand
TCTTGATGATTAAGTGCCAAACCAAATTGACGACTAAATAAAAAAGGCGCTCTAAAGTTGATACCATAAGATGAAAAAATATCTTTTTGATAAAAACCTCCAAAAGTAATGTTTTGTCCTAAAAAGTTATATTCGTATAGTCCTGCTCTGTATGCAAATTCGTCATCATTAGTTGTATATACACTTACTGAAGGTATAATAGTAAAGTTTTCTTCTATGTTATAAAAAACATTATATAAATTATCATGAGAATAAAACACTTGATAGTATGCGTGTGAAATAGAAGGCAAACGCTTTAACAACTTTATGTCTTCTTCTAATAATGTAGAATCTAAAACTGCTCCTACTTTTACTTTTGCAATTTTCATAACAAAAGCGCTTTTAAGTTTTTTATTGCCTTGCACTTTTATATTCAGAACCATTTTATCCTGAGCAAAACTTAATACATTTAAAAACAAGCAAAATAAAATTAGAGCCTTCTTTATCATTTAATTAATTTATTACAAAAGTAAACCTTGTAAAATTAAAAATATTGTCCAATACCAAAAACTATTCCTCTACTTGCATTATCGCCAATACCATAACCGTAATCTAGTCTAAATACAGCATTAAATATTCTTTTATGAATAAATCTTATACCAGCTCCTGGATGAAACCTTATAGTACTACCATCAATTAACTGTTTCAAATCACCGCCTGGATTACGCCAAGAACCAACATCTAAAAAAAGATTACTTTGCAACACAAACCAACCTCTTTCATATAATGTATGCCTATATTCTGTATTAAGTACTATAGATGCTGTACCTCTATCAATTGTATTTCCTGCTCCTCTAATATTTAATTGATTATCTACTGCAAATGGGGCAAAAGGTGTAGTATCATTAGTGGCAAAACCTAATCTTAATCTATTAGCAAAATTTCCTTTTTCACCTATTCGTTTAAAATACTCAAAATCATTTCTTCCAATAAAAAAGTTTTTTAACAAATCATTACCTCCACTTACAAATCTGTAGGTTAGTAAGCTTCTAAAACCTTGGCTGTATTGATAATCTATATTAATATTATTATACTCATATTCTCCAACTATTGCTGTTTTATTAGCATCTAATTCGGTTGGAGCCCCATCTGGAACATTACCTTCTAAAAATGAATATTCTTCTTTAAATACGTTAAAACCTAATTGAAAACGGTTATGGAAATTATGCTCATAAATTAAATAGGTTTCAAAAGTTTTTGTATCAAATCTATAATCTACTTGATTATCATTTTCAAAAAAAACAGGTTCTTGAGACACTAAATTTTGATAGCTAATCCCTATACCTAGTTTTCTAGTAAAAATATAAGGAGCCTCCCAAAAGGCTCCATAAGAATCAAACACATTCTTACTATAGAAACCACCTATAAGTTGATTACTTCCTAATAAATTAAATTCAAATAAAGATAGTCTATAAGAAAATTCTCCATTATTATCTGTAGCGATATTTAGGCCTGGAATAATTGTAAAATTCTCTTCAAGAGTATATACAACATCGTATGATTTGTCTTCTTTTAAAATCACTTTATAACTAGCATTTGCTATAGAAGGCAGTAATTTTAATCGTCTTATATCTGCATCTATTACTAATGTATCTAAAGCTGTTCCGGGCTTTACTAAAGCGAGTCGCTTTAAGAAAGTGGATTTTGTTTTTTTATTTCCTTGAACTAATAACTCTGAAACAGTATTCTGAGAATACGCGTCTATTAATACTAGTATAAGAACAAGTGATAAAAGCGTTCTTTTCATAGTGATTGAAATGTTTTTTGTGAAACTAAATTTACCCAGTTATCTAAACTCACGTCCATTAAGGTAAACTTGTAATTTGAATTATTTTCTAGCATAGGAATACCTTCTGTTATATTTAAAACGACGTTTGATACATCATAAAACTTAAATCTATTTTCAAATGTATAAGTTCCAGAAACCAAATCGTCATTAGCTTTTGATACAACTTGAAAATAAATAGCATTATCTTGTAATGCATTGGCTTGCCATGAAAAATCTGGCATTAAAACCATTGATTGATCTATCATAACTGCATCATTCCAAACCGTTGGTTTAGAAAGTTGTTTGGTACGAATTGGATTAGAAATCTTAATTCCCTCACCTAATTCATATGTTACAATAATCCATTTTTCTTCAACCTCATCGGTTGTATATTGTCGTAAATACCCATTAAAAAAAGGCGTACTACTTAGGTCTTGTTCTATATATTCTGAATACGCTAATTTGTCTACCAATATATTTTCTGTTTTATACAACCGAAAATTTACGGCTCCAGATTCTGGATAAAAAAAAGTTAAAATTGAATTTGGATTTTCTTCACTACTGGCCGAACATGCAATTACTGCACCAGTTTCTATTTGTCTGTTTTTAATATAATTTGCCAAACTCACATCTAAATCTAATATATCATCGTCAGTCGAGCTGCAAGCAACTAACAAAAAACATATAGATATGAAGTAAAAGTATCTCATTAATTAAAGGTCTGGTAATGTGTTTTTATTATTGTTTCTACCGGTTTGTTTTGTGGTGTAAATCGGTTGTTGTTTTCTCCTCCACTTTTTTCATAATTATGAAACCATTTCCATATAAAACCACCTTCAAACCAATCTTCCTTCCAAAACGTTTCAAATAACGCTTGTGTTGTATTGTTTTGCGCTTCTAGATTTACGGTATCCACACTACGGTCAGACTTCCAAGGTTCTTTTCCTGAAAAATCAACACTTCTGTAACCAAACTCGGTAAATATAATAGGTTTTTTATGTGTTTCAGAAAGGTTTTTAATTACAGATTTATGCGTTTTCCAACCTTCTAGACATTCTTCTACAGTTGGTGTTTGACTATCACTTACAGGAAAATAAGCATCAACACCTATATAATCTAATCTGCTCCAAAAAGGTGTGCGTTTAAACTCATCCCAATTGGCTGCATAGGTTAACTTCCCTTTGTAAACAGCTTTAATTTTGGTAATTAATTCGTCCCAATATTTTGGTCTGTTTGTTACAAATTGTTCTAATTCTGTACCAATACATAAAATTTCAGCTTTTGTGTCTTGAGCAGTTTTTGCATACTCTAAAATAAATTTAGAATAAGAAGTTTCTAAAGCTTTCCAGCCTTCTTCAGTTTCCATTTTAAGATAACCTGTAAACTCGCCATGAGAAATCCAAATATGTGGCTTCACCATGATTTTTATGTTTTGCTTACGGAGTTCTGCTATGTATTGGACAATACCTCTATCTGTCTCACCAAACCACTGACTGTTTCTATTATACATTAGCTCTGGATTGGTTACATCTCTAATAAAGCCAAAAGGCATTACTGCTGCATAATTAGCATTGATTTTAACAATAGGATTGATGTGTTTTTGAGTCACACTATCTCTTGAAGACACAAAACTTACTCCGTTTATTTTAGATATTTGAGACGTACAAGATTGGGTAAACCAAATTAAAAAAAGTAAAAGGCGAATGTTAGATTTCATAGTTTTAAAAATTACATTCGCCTAAATTACTTAATTTAATAATTAACTACTATAATAAAGCTCTTAAACCTATGCTAAATGTTTGACCTAAACCTTGAAAATTGTTTCCTCTAACAAATTTTCCGTATGAAGCTTCTACATTTAAAACATCTGTTAATTGGTATTTACCACCTAGTCCTAACTGTGTGTAATTTTGCTCAAATTCGTTTCCTAAATCAATTAAAAAAGCCTGTTGTGCATTTACAAATAAGGTAGATTTAGATGAAGGAAAGTAACTTAAAAAAACACTTGCTGGCAAAAACAAACTATTATTTGCAAAACGTTCTCCAACGTTAGAGTTATTAAAATCTGCATCTACACCTTTTTCTCCAAAATTAAACCCTAAATCTATCTCATAAAACACTTGCCAATCTCCACCACCAAAAGTTTTATCATAAAAGAATTTTGTTTCCCAAAATGTACTTTGCTTATCTAAATATGCTGGATCGTTAAATTCGCCTGCAAATCCTTCATCTTTAAATATTGAAAAGAATACTGAACTTGTAAAAGAAAAGTTAGGCACACTTGCAAACGGTTGTACTCTAATAGATGGCGCAATTGTAGTTAGCCCACTTCTTGAATCTACTAAGTTGTTATCAAAATCAAATACGCTTAAAGCACTTTGCCCACCATAATTATTAGATCTTATTTGAAAGACAAGACCCACATTTATTCTTGAATTTTCACTTACACCAGTAAAAACTTCTGTAGTGTTTGTGAAAAAATTTTGTCTATCAATATCAAATGATTCTCCAGTTCCAGCTCCTGTTTGTTTTGTTTGTGTATATAAGCTATTAAAAAACTTAATATCCCATTGTCCTTTACTTAATAATTTACTAGGTGTAAATTCTTGAACATTACTTCTAGTTGAGTTGTCATCTTCTTGGGCTATTCCTGCAAAAGAAATGGCAAATACTGCTAATAATACTGTTATTTTTTTCATATTCATTACCCGAGAAAGCGGGAATCTTTTGTTTTTTTTTCGTGTAAACGAAAATCTGGTTGTTGTTTAGGTTAAAAATAATTAATTTGTTAAATTCTTCTTTTTTAAAGAACTATTATTGCTTGTTTAATTTCCAATTATAAGTAAAATAACTTAATTTATAAGTATCTGGTATTTTATTAGTTCTATATTTGTTTATAAAATCTATTTCTGAAGTTCCTTTTTGTGTAAAATCTTCTTTGTACCATTTTAGGATTTCAGAGCCTTCTACTTTTTTCTTTTTGTCATTTACTTTAATAAAACTTCCATTTAAAGCAATTTTAGTTTGCTTTTCTAATTGCGCTTCTAATGTTGTAGGTAAATAAGCTTGATTAATTAAAGGAGGACAACCATTTGCACCACAAACTAAAACAAAATGAAAACGTGCATCATTAAAGACACCACGTAATAATTTATGCTCTATATCATTTAAAGTAATTTTTTTACCGCCTAAGTTATGCGTTGTTTTATCAAAAAAACCTGCTTTATCTAAAGGTGAAGCTACTGGATAATTGTCAATTACTCCTTTTATTACACTTAAATTATAAGCGTTAATCCAAAAAGCCTGATAGTTTTTTGCGTCATTTTTTGTTACTAAAATGCCTTCAGCATTTTTTAAAGCTTCATTTAATGACGTTTGATCTTTATTAATATTGTCATAATCAACTTTTCCATTAGCCACATATGTTTTGAAAAATGTGTTTGATTGTGTAAAAAACGTTTCTAAATCTTGCGCTTTAGCAGAAAATATTCCGCAGAACATAAATATAATAAGTGTTATTTGTTTCATCTTTTTTTTTATTTAAAATTTTTATAACATTGCTTAAGTCTGAAAGATTGTAATAAACTTTCAAAAAACTCTCAAAAAAGCGAAAAAATTTTCAGGTCTATTTTTCCCTTTAAACCTTACGCTGCTATTTTAATTTAAATAGATTCTAAACTAAATAAATTAAATTAAGTTTTTATCTTTAGACGCGACACACTAATTAATAAAAACAAAATTATGGAGCATATTGCTATTATAGGTAACGGGATTTCTGGAGTCACGTTAGCTAGACATATACGTAAACTATCAAATAAAAAAATTACCATTATATCTGCCGAAACAGACTATTTCTTTTCACGTACCGCTTTAATGTACATATATATGGGTCACATGAAGTTTGAGCACACACAACCTTACGAGAATTGGTTTTGGGAGAAAAACCGTATTGACCTTAAAAAAGGCTATGTAAACACAATAGATACAGACAACAAAACACTTCATTTTGCAGAAGGTGACACCATGACCTACGACAAGTTAATTATTGCTTCTGGTAGTAAGCCTAATAAATTTGGATGGCCTGGACAAGATCTAGAAGGTGCAATTGGTATGTACTCTAAACAAGACTTAGACGCTTTAGAAAAATTTGCTCCAAATAAAGAAGTTTGTAAACGTGCTGTTATTGTTGGTGGTGGCTTGATTGGTATAGAATTGGCAGAAATGTTAAATTCAAGAGGCATACCTGTAACGTTTTTAGTACGTGAAAACAGTTTTTGGAATGGAGTTTTACCTGTTGGTGAAAGTGGTATGATTAACAGACACATAAAAAATCATCATATAGATTTACGTTTAGGTTCTAACTTAAAAGAAATTAAATCCGATGAAAACGGAAAAGTAAAATCTATAGTTATTACAGAAACTGGAGAAGAAATTGAATGTAATATTGTAGGTCTTACCGCAGGTGTATCACCAAACATCTCTTTTCTTAAAGATTCTGGTATAGAATTAGGTAGAGGTGTAAAAGTCAATCCTTATCTAGAAACAAACATTAAAGATATATATGCAATTGGTGATTGTGCAGAACAGCACGAAGGTATTAATGGAAGACGACCAATTGAAGCAGTTTGGTACACAGGACGTATGATGGGAGAAACTTTAGCACAAACTATTTGTGGTAATAAGATGGCTTACAATCCTGGTCATTGGTTCAACTCTGCCAAGTTTTTGGATATAGAATACCAAACTTATGGTTGGGTGTTTAATGCGCCTCGTGAAGACGAAGCTCATTTTCATTGGATACATGAGGATGATACAAAATGTATTACTGTAAATTACAATAAAAAAACCAATGCATTTATTGGTATCAACAATTTTGGTATAAGAATGCGTCACGAAACTTTTGACAAATGGCTAACAGAAAAAAGAGATGTTGATTATGTTATGAATCATTTACACGAAGCCAACTTTGATCCAGAATTTTACAAACACTTTGAAAAAGATATTTTAAAAGCATATAACCAACAATTACAAACTGCATAGATTATGAGTAATAAAATAAACCATAGTATGTCATTAGCATCTCCAGATGCTTTTCATATATCAACAAAACAAAAAATTGCGTTAGGACTTGGACTTGTTGGTCTTTTAATATTAGCACTAGCGCTTTTAAACGTTAGTCTTCCAAATACAGCTTTATTCTTAGTGCTAGCTCTAGGTTTAATTACAGTTGGTACAGTTATCTATGCCAGAGATGCTTATCTAACTAAATTAGAAGGGATTAAAAACGACGGTGTTTGGTTTAAATCCATATCATCTCGTGGATTTTGGGGTTGGGCTTTAGGTATCATATTAACTACCTTTTATATTGTGCTCTATTTTTACCCTCAATATTTAGGTTTAGGTCAAGATGGTGCTAAAAACACTGGTTTAATTGGCTTTTTCGACCCTTTAAGCAACCTATTAAGTGGTCGTGCTGCAAGCCAATGGTTTGTTTACGGAACACTTTATACAATAGCAATTGGTGCTTTTGGTTATAAATTTATATTAAAATACCGTCATAATAAATACCAGCAATTACGTACTATTTCTGTTATATTTTTTCAATTAGGTTTTGCCTATTTGATTCCAGAATTTATGTATTTAATGAATAACGATTTACCTTATTATGACTTAAAAAGTGTTTGGCCTTTAAACTATTATATTTTTGACGAATGGTCTGTAAAAGGATTTTTATCGAATGGTAATATTGGGCTTGCATTAATTATTTTTGGTATTCTTTCTACATTAGTAATCACACCAATTTTAACATACAAATACGGAAAACGTTGGTACTGCTCATGGGTTTGTGGTTGTGGTGGACTAGCAGAAACTGCTGGAGATTCTTTTAGACAATTATCGTCTAAAAAAATGTCGGCTTGGAAAATAGAACGCTGGTTAATACACTTAGTTTTAGTCTTCTCTGTTGTCATGACAACAGCAATGGTCTATAGCTATTTAGGTAAAGACAGCAATGCTTTTTGGTTAACTAGAGGTGTATTTATTACTTCTGTAATTGCTTTTTTAACTGTTATTTTTGCTGGTATAATGTTTTTTAGAGGAAAAGAACTAGGTAAAGATGCTAAATATGGTGCAATTGGTTATGCAACAGTAATTGCATTATTATTAATTATGCACTTAACATCTACTACAGATCATTTGTTTTTTGTTAAAGGAAGCGCATTAAGATCAGTATACGGTATTTATGTAGGCTCTATATTTTCTGGAGTTATTGGTACAGGTTTTTATCCTATTTTAGGTAGTCGTTCTTGGTGTAGATTTGGTTGTCCTATGGCAGCAATATTAGGATTTCAGCAACGTATGTTATCAAAATTTAGAATTACAACAAATGGAGGACAATGCATCTCTTGTGGTAATTGCTCTAACAGTTGCGAAATGGGGATAGATGTACGTCACTATGCTCAAAAAGGAGAAAATATTGTACGTTCTAGTTGTGTAGGATGTGGTGTTTGTAGCGCTGTTTGTCCAAGAGGAGTGTTAAAGTTAGAGAATGATAGTATGGAAGGCAGAATTAATCCGACTGAAATATTATTAGGTAACGATGTAGACTTAATGGATTTGGTAAACAAAAATTAATACCACATTTCTGCTAATGCAGAAAGTAAAGATGAAAAACACCCTTTTTATACTCGCTTTTATATGTTTTAATTTAGCATTTGCCGAAAAAACATACACACGTACTCAATATAAAGATGGCTCTTTAAAATCTGAAGGTTGGATTGAAGACAACAAAAAAACAGATTTCTGGAAATTCTATTATAAAAACGGTAAAATCGAAAAACAAGGTTACTTTAAAGATAATCTACAAACCGAAAATTGGCATTTTTATTATCAAAACGAAACCAAAAAAGCAACCGGAAAATTCCTTAACGGAAAAAAAGAAGGCTATTGGAACTATTTTCATTCAAACCAAACCATAGAAAAACAAGGTAGTTACCGTAATGATCTAGAAAATGGTAACTGGAGTTTTTATCATGATAATAAAAACCTTAAAGTTAAAGGCACTTTTAAAGCAGGAAAAAAAGAAGGCTACTGGAAATATCTTCATGATAACACTAATATTGAAAGTGAAGGTCGTTTTGTTAATAACAAAAAAACAGGTTACTGGAAATCTTTTTATGCCAATGCTACTATTAAAAGCGAAGGTAGTTTTGCTTACAATAAAAAAACAGATTACTGGAAATTATACCATCCTAACGGAACACTAGAAAGTCAAGGTCGTTACTTTAATGACAAAAAAAATAAATACTGGAAATTTTACTATAATAACTCCAAGACACATAAATTTGGTAATTACAATTTAGACCAACAAGTAGGTTACTGGCAATTCTTCCATGAAAGTGGTAAAAAAGAAAGAGAAGGACATTTTGTAAATGGAAAAAAAGCAAATTGGTGGGTGTTTTATGACGAAAACGAAAAAATTAATCATAAATGCCAATTGGAAGATAACGAAAAAAATGGCTATTGTTTATTGTATAAAGACGAAAAATTAGCTGCTGCAGCTAAGTATAAATCTGGAAAAGAAATTAAGAAATGGACCGATTTAGCGTCCTTTAAAAAAGAGAATAAACTAAGCGACCTTAAATGACCAAAATAAAAGTCATCATTCCTGCTTATAATGAGCAGGATTCTATTGCAAACGTTATAAATGACATCCCTTCTATTGTAGACGAAGTTATTGTAGTTAGCAACAACTCTACAGACCAAACAGAAGCCAATGCAAAGCAAGCAGGCGCAACGGTATTAAAAGAACCTCAAAAGGGTTATGGTAATGCTTGCTTAAAAGGCATGAATTATATTGCTAAGCAATCCCAAAAACCAGATATTGTTGTTTTTTTAGATGGTGATTATAGTGATTACCCAAAAGAATTAACCAAAATTATAAATCCAATTTTAGAACAAAATCTTGACTTTGTAATTGGAGCACGCACAAAAAAGTTAAGAGAACCTGGAAGTATGACACCACAACAAGTTTTTGGCAATTGGCTAGCAACCAGCTTAATGACTTTGTTTTTTAGAGCAAAATTTACAGATCTAGGTCCTTTTAGAGCAATTAAATACGATAAATTATTGGCTTTAAACATGGAAGACAAAACCTATGGTTGGACTGTAGAAATGCAACTAAAAGCCTTAAAACAAAAATTGAGCTACACAGAAATACCAGTAAACTACCGAAATAGAATTGGTGTCTCAAAAGTTTCAGGAACCGTAAAAGGTAGTATATTTGCGGGTGTTAAAATTTTAACATGGATTTTCAAATACAGTTTTAAAAAGTGATTCTAGAAACCCTTATCATTATAGTCTACACCATAGCACTTATACTTATTTTTTTGTATGCTTTGGCACAATTAAATCTATTATTTAATTACATTGCTGCTCAGAAAAAAGTAGAAAATGGACCGCAATATAATTTTGATAATCCAGAAGAAATCCCTTTTGTAACCATACAACTTCCTGTTTTTAACGAATTGTACGTCATGGACCGCTTATTAGATAATATTGCACTAATAGATTACCCAAAAGACAAATTAGAAATACAAGTTTTAGACGATTCTACAGACGAAACCGTTCAAACTACATACAACCATGTAGAAAAAATCAAAAAATTAGGTATAGACATTACCCAAATAACAAGAACCAACAGACAAGGTTTCAAAGCTGGCGCTTTAAAAGAAGGTTTAGAAGTTGCAAAAGGCGAGTATATTGCCATTTTTGATGCCGATTTCCTTCCAGAACCAAACTGGTTAAAACGTACCATCCCTTTTTTTAAAGACGAAAAAATTGGTGTTGTACAAACACGTTGGGGACATATTAACAGAGACTATTCTACACTAACCAAAATACAAGCATTTGCTCTAGATGCACATTTTACTTTAGAGCAAGTAGGAAGAAGTAGTAAAGGACACTTTATCAATTTTAATGGTACAGCTGGTGTTTGGCGTAAAGACTGTATTATTGATGCAGGAAACTGGGAAGGCGACACACTAACCGAAGATTTAGATTTAAGCTACAGAGCACAACTTAAAAACTGGAAATTTAAGTACCTAGAAGATGTTCATACTCCAGCAGAATTACCTGTGGTAATAAGTGCAGCAAGATCGCAACAATTTAGATGGAATAAAGGAGGTGCAGAAAACTTTAGAAAAATGCTAGGTCGTGTATTGCGTAGTAAAAACATCTCGTTTAAAACAAAAGTACACGGTATACTACATTTATTAAACAGTACCATGTTTTTAAACGTACTAATAGTTGGTGTATTAAGCATTCCAATGCTATACATTAAAAACGAATACGCACACTTAAGACCTTACTTTTATGTCATGAGCTTTTTTGTGATAAGTACCATTATTTTCTTTATATGCTATTGGGTGATGTACAAAAAAAGTCATGGTAATAGCTTTAAAGACTTTTTAAAATATATAGCGTTATTTTTTACATTTTTCTCTATAGCAATGGGCTTTTCATTACATAATTCTATTGCAGTCCTAGAAGGTCATCTTGGAAAAAGAAGCGACTTTGTAAGGACTCCAAAATTTAATATCAGTACACTAAAAGACAGCTGGAAAGGCAATAAATATTTACGTAAAAACATCTCTATAAACGTTATTTTTGAAGGCGTACTAATGCTCTATTTTGCTTTTGGTATGTATAGCGCTTTTGTAGTAGGAGACAAAGGTGGTGACTTTGGACTGTTCCCATTTCATTTAATGTTAACTGTTGGTTTTGGATTTGTATTTTTCAAATCGTTAACCTCTAAAGTGTAATTATTTGTGCGTTACCCAAGGGTCGCGTCTTTCATTATATCTTTTTTTTGCCATATATGGAAGCAAAAAAAAGGATGCCATTACAACCGCTAACGCAGACTGTTATGCTAAACACTATCTGGTTAAAACAACACAAACTAACGTCACTATTAATAGTGCTAAGCGTTTTTGTGTATGCTGTTTTTGCATACGATATGGTTAGAACAGACCATTTAAAACTCGTCTTACTTTACACAACACTATTTGCTTGTTTCTATAAACTAGTACAAAGCAACAAAAACAATTTTAAGCTATTAGTAGCATTAGCCATTATAAGCAGATTAGTGTTTTTATTAGCCATACCAAATCTATCACAAGATTTTTACCGCTTTATTTGGGATGGACAAGTACTATTAAACGGTCTTAACCCTTACCTCACTACTCCAGATTACCATATTAGTCAAGGTACACTGTCGTTGTTTCCAAATATGGAAATGCTTCATCAAGGAATGGGAGCACTAAATTCTAGTCACTTTACAAACTATCCACCAGTAAATCAAGTGTTATTTGCATTAGCTAATCTGTTTCCAGGTACAAGTATTTTAAGTACTGTAATAGGGTTAAGAATGGTTATTATTTTAGCAGATATAGGTGCTATGTATTTTGGAGCCAAGTTGCTAAAACGTCTACAACTACCTGTATATAAAATATTCTGGTATGTTTTAAATCCATTTATACTAATCGAGTTAACAGGAAACCTTCATTTTGAAGGTGTCATGTTATTCTTTTTAATCCTAAGTTTATATCTACTAAATACTGGTAAATGGAAAAGTGCAGCAGTTGTTTTTGCACTCTCCATTTCTACCAAATTAGTACCTCTTTTATTTTTACCTCTATTTGTAAAGTGGTTTACAAACAATAAAACCGTCATTGTTGGCAAAACAAAGCAATCTATAAATTTTAAAAAATTAATTAGCTTTTACGCCATAATTGGCATCACCACACTCCTACTATTCGCGCCATTTTTCTCAACTACATTTATAACTAATTATTCTAAAACAGTCGGTTTGTGGTTTGGTAATTTTGAATTTAACGCAAGCTTCTATTACATAGTCAGAGCTATTGGTTACAGTATTACAGGCTATAACGAGATTGCCATAATTGGTAAAGCATTACCAATATTAGTTTTTATCATCATTTGGTGTTTGGCATTGACCCGTAAAAATCAAGACTTTAAAACCCTTTTAATTAGTCTATTATTAGCATTTACATGCTACTTATTTTTTAGCACAACTGTACATCCTTGGTATGTTGCCACCATACTTTTAATTAGTATTTTTACTAATTATAAGTTTCCTTTGGTGTGGAGTTTTATAATCATTATAAGCTATCTAGCCTATGCTAACGCAAATAATACCGAAAACCTATGGATAATTGGATTGGAATATTTGGTGGTGTTTAGTGTCTTTGTTTGGGAAGTGTTTTTGAAACGGAAATCTGGAATAAAAGTTTCTGGCATGTAGTGTGTTTTAATAGATATTTAGTAGTTTAGTCATACGATAATTTAGATGGCAACAATTAAACCATAACGTAAATGAGTACTTCAGTTTTAGAATCTAAATTGAAAAGACATAAAATTTCTTATTCCAATGAAAACAAAAAAATAATTATTGGAAAACCCAAAACTGATTATCAAACTTTAATCAGACTTGTTGCGCTTCCAATTGCCTCTGGAATTGGGATTTGTTTATTAATGATTTTAAACAATGCTGAATTTATCGAAACAAATCGCGGAAAAATAATTGCTGGAATTATATTCTTGTTCGGAACAGGGTTTTTTAATCTTTCGCGAATAAGTACTAAAAAACAATCAAATAACACTTTATCACAAAACCATTAAAAATAAACTTAGCGAAAATATTTTTGATTCACAAAACAAAAAAGAATTTGAATACTCTACAAAACAAATAGATAAAGAAGACAGAAAACATCAAATACTTGGATTTGACGATGAAAATGAAAAACATGTTCTTGACGATTTAAAATGGTTTTCAGAATATTTAATTAAACACGTATAATTAAAACAACTAATACTAACAAAAACTGATATAAAGAACAATTAAAAAACACTTAAAAATTTCCTCTTAAAAGATATCAACATAGTTATCAAATAAAAGCGTTATACTATTTGGTATTAAATAAGATTATCGTAAATTTGCAAACTCTTTTTAAGAGAGGAATGTTTAATCTATCTGTATAGATACAGGTAAAAATTTAATTAATAACGTGGACACAATAAGCTACAAAACGATTTCAGCTAATAAAGCGACTGTAGATAAGCAGTGGGTTTTAATTGATGCTGACGGTCAGACTTTAGGGCGTATGTGCTCTCAAGTCGCAAGACTTTTAAGAGGAAAGCACAAGCCAAGCTTCACACCACATGTTGATTGTGGAGATAACGTAATTGTTATCAACTCAGAAAAAATCAACTTAACAGGAAACAAGTGGAATGACAAAACGTACATTCGTCACACAGGTTATCCAGGTGGTCAAAGAAGTTTAACAGCTACAGAATTATTCGGAAAAGACCCGTCTAGATTAGTAGAAAAATCTGTAAAAGGAATGTTACCTAAAAACAAATTAGGAGCAGCACTTTTTAGAAATTTAACTGTTGTTACAGGAACTGCTCATAAACATGAAGCACAAAAGCCAACAGTAATTAACTTAAACGAATTCAAGTAATGGAAGTATTACACAAAATTGGTCGTCGTAAAACGGCTGTTGCGCGTGTTTACCTTAAAGAAGGTAAAGGAAATATCACGATCAACAAAAAAGACATTAAAGACTACTTCGATACAGCAACATTACAGTACAAAGTAAACCAACCGTTAGTATTAACTGACAATGCGGAGACTTTTGACATTAATGTAAACGTATTTGGAGGTGGTATTACTGGTCAAGCAGAAGCTATCCGTTTAGCGATTTCTCGTGCTATGTGCGAGTTAAATCCTGAACACAGATTGGTTTTAAAACCAGAAGGATTATTAACAAGAGACCCAAGAATGGTTGAACGTAAAAAATTCGGTCAGAAAAAAGCAAGAAAGAAATTTCAATTCTCGAAACGTTAATATTATCCTCAACTCGATTAAGAGATTGTTTTACAGTTATCTTAATCTTGTTGAACATTATAAAAAACAAAAAACAAACAGTTATTGTTGTCCTAGTGTAAAAACAGGATTTAGTTAAGCATCTAAATGAAGCCAAGAGCCAAAAGCTAAAAAGCTATAAGCCAAATGGAACATTGCTAATCAACAGAACGTAAACTATTACAAAATGGCAGTAGAAGTAAAAGAATTACTTGAAGCAGGTGTACACTTCGGTCACCTAACACGTAAGTGGGATCCAAATATGGCTCCTTACGTATACATGGAGCGTAACGGTATCCATATTATCAACCTATACAAAACAGCAGCTAAAATGGACGAAGCTGGAGAAGCATTAGCAAAAATTGCAGCTTCAGGTCGTAAAATTTTATTTGTAGCAACAAAAAAACAAGCAAAAGATATCGTAGCAGATAAAGCAGCTAGCATCAACATGCCTTTCATTACTGAAAGATGGCCTGGTGGAATGTTGACTAACTTTATAACTATCCGTAAAGCAATCAAAAAGATGGCTACTATTGATAGAATGAAAAAAGATGGTACGTTTTTAACCTTATCTAAAAAAGAACGTTTACAAGTTGACCGTTTAAGAGCTAAGTTAGAAAAAAACTTAGGTTCTATCGTTGACATGACACGTTTACCTGGCGCTTTATTTGTTGTAGACATTAAGCGTGAGCACATCGCAATTAAAGAAGCACAAAAATTAAACATTCCAATATTTGCAATGGTAGATACCAACTCTGATCCACGTCAGGTTGATTATGTAATACCAGCAAATGATGATGCTTCAAAATCAATCGATAAAATCTTAACGCACGTTACAAATGCAGTTACAGCTGGATTAAATGAGCGTAAAGCTGAAAAAGCTAATAAAGAAGCTGTTAAAAATGCGGTAAAAGCAGAAAAAGCAGCTCCTAAAAAAGCGGTTGAAGCTAAAAAAGAGGAAGAAGAATAAAATAACTATTTCATAAAACACAAACAAGTCGTTTAATTCTTTCTTTACCGAAATAAATTGAGCGACTTTTTTAAATTATAATTACCATGAGTGATGTAAAAATTTCAGCAGCAGAAGTAAACAAATTAAGAAAAGCAACTGGTGCAGGTATGATGGATTGTAAAAAAGCCTTAGTGGAAGCTAAAGGTGATTTTGATGAAGCAATCAGCGTATTACGTAAAAAAGGACAAAAAGTAGCAGAAAAAAGAGCAGACAGAGATTCTTCTGAAGGTGCTGCTGTTACAAGAATAAATGCTGACAATACTGTTGGTGTAGCAATCGTTTTAGGATGCGAAACTGATTTTGTTGGTAAAAACGAATCATTTTTAGCATTAGCTGGACAATTTGCAGATATCGCAATCAACTTTGATAACAAAGAAGATTTCTTAGCTGCAGATTTTGGAGGCATGACAGTTGCCGAAAAATTAGTAGAGCAAACAGGAGTTGTTGGTGAAAAATTAGAAATCAATGCTTTTGAAAAATTAAGTGCTGCTTATGTTGGTACTTATGTACACATTAACAAAATTGGCGCTTTAGTAGGTTTAACTGAAGAAGAAGTATCAGTTGGTAAAGATGTAGCAATGCAAGTTGCTTCTATGGGAGCATCTTCTTTATCTTACAAAGATTTTGACCCTGCTTTTGTAGCATCAGAAACTGAAGCAAGAATTGCTGTTATCGAAAAAGATAATATAGAATTAGGTCGTTTAGGTAAAACGTTAAAAAACGTACCTCAATTTATCTCTATGGCACAATTAACTTCAGATGTTATTGCTAAAGCTGAAGCAGATGCTAAAGCACAATTAGCTGCAGAAGGTAAGCCAGAACAAATCTGGGACAAAATTTTACCAGGTAAAATGGAGCGTTTTGTATCAGATAACACAACTTTAGATCAAGAACAATGTTTACTTGACCAGAAGTTTATTAAAGACGAAAAATTGACTGTTGAAGCATATGTAGCGTCTAAAAACGTTGCAGTGACAGCTTTTAAACGTGTGTCTTTAGGATAACAAACTTATTGTTATCTCTGAGTGTCACACTGAGCTTAGTCAAGGTGCTAACGAAGAATCTTAATTTCAAATATATAAAACCATTACTCTATTTATAGACGTAGTGGTTTTTTTATACAATACATTCAAAATAAAAAAGAAAGTTAGGAGGCCTTTTTTCATTCTAAAAAAATAAAAAAAATGTGTAGCTTTGCTAAACGCTTAAAAGCAACAATACATCTAATGAAATACAAACGCATCCTCCTAAAATTATCTGGTGAAGCCCTAATGGGTAACCGTCAATATGGTATAGATCCAGAACGTTTATCTGAATATGCTAACGAAATTAAAGCAGTAACCGAAAAAGGTATTGAGGTTGCAATTGTTATTGGTGGTGGAAACATTTTTAGAGGTGTTGCAGGTGCTATGAATGGTATGGATCGTGTACAAGGTGACCATATGGGAATGTTAGCTACAGTAATTAATGGTTTAGCATTACAACAAGCCTTAGAAGATGCAGATATAAAAACTAGATTACAAACTGCTATTAAAATTAATGAGGTTGCCGAGCCTTTTATACGTAGAAAAGCGATGAGCCATCTACGTAAAGGTCGTGTTGTCATTTTTGGTGGTGGAACAGGAAATCCTTATTTTACTACAGATTCTGCTGCAGTTTTAAGAGCAATAGAAATAGAAGCAGATGTTATTTTAAAAGGAACACGTGTAGATGGAATTTACAACGTAGATCCAGAAAAAGACAGTACAGCTATCAAATTTGACCATATTACTTTTGATGACGTCTTAAGAAAAGGCTTAAAAGTTATGGACACAACAGCTTTTACATTAAGTCAAGAAAACGAATTACCTATTATAGTATTTGATATGAATACAAAAGGAAATTTAATGAGAGTAGTCTCTGGAGAAAACATAGGAACACAAGTAAGTTTATAATAAATTTTTACGTTGTTATAAATTTTAAAATTATATCAATTTCTAAAAATTAACTACATTAGTATTATAGAATAAAAACCTTTTGAAAAGCCTTGCTTTACACCTTCAATGAAAATATAGTTTCATATTGGTAATACTCAAAGTTACAATCAAAATTATTTTGGCTTAATTATTGATTTCAAAATAAAGTAGAATAAAAATTACAATAATGAACGAAGACATCACATTTATTATAGACACTGCTCAGGAAGCAATGGATAAAGCTATAAAGCACTTAGAAAAAGAATTTACAAACATACGTGCAGGTAAGGCTAGTCCGTCAATGTTAGGAAGTGTTATGGTAGACTATTATGGGTCGCAAACACCTTTAGCGCAAGTAGCAAATGTAAATACACCAGATGGTAGAACTATTACGGTACAACCATGGGAAAAAGGAATGCTTCATGAAATTGAAAAAGCAATCATGATTGCAAATCTTGGATTTAATCCAATGAATAATGGTGACACAATAATTATTAACGTACCTGCTCTAACAGAAGAGCGCAGACGGGAACTTGCTAAGCAAGCTAAGGCAGAAGCTGAAGACGCTAAAATTGGTGTAAGAAACGCACGTAAAGAAGCTAATGGCGACATTAAAAAAACAGAAGATGCATCTGAAGATTTACAAAAAAATGCCGAAGCAGATATTCAAACTTTAACAGACAAATACGTTAAGAGAATTGAAGAGTTACTTGCTGGTAAAGAAACAGAAATTATGACTGTATAATAATTTAAGCGACATTAATAGTCGCTTTTTTTTATACCATACACAACCAATTTGCGTTTATGTTTAACTAAATTATCTATTATGAACGTTTTAAAATCTGCTCTATTTTTACTAGCACTTCTTTTAAGCTGTATACTGCAAGCACAAGACTATAAGTTTATTCCTGACAATCAGCGTTTACTTTCTGAGGAAGAAGTAAAAACTACGGAGATTATTATAACTCCTGATGTTTTACTTTTTAACGAGAACGGAAAAATATTACCAATGTCACAACTCGAGCTGATGGCTAATCCAGATTACACGCCTTTATTTTATGTTGATCAAAGTAAAAGTTTAAAATCTGTGATTTTTAAGCGAAAAAGAGCCTTAGATAATATAGTTACTAGAAATCCTGAAGCCGATTTTGTAGATGGAGAAAAAGCACTAGACTTTTTAGTTACCGATTTAGACGGAAACAGTTTTAAACTATCCGACTTAAAAGGTAAAGTTGTGGTTATAAATTTTTGGTTTACAAAGTGTGGGCCTTGCGTGCAAGAAATGCCAGAACTAAATCAATTAACCGAAGACTTTAAAGATAAAGACGTAAAATTTTTAGCCATTACTTTTAATAAAAAAGAACTTATCGAGCAATTTATAGAGGATACTACATTTGATTTTACACTTATACCAAATGCTAATGATGTTATAACTATGTACCGTGTACAAAGTTACCCAACTAGTATTGTTATTAATAAAGAAGGCGAAATAATCGCTAAAGAAATTGGTTATAGAACTAATATAAAAACAGTCCTTACAGAAGCTATTAATGCGGTACTTTAAGAAAATAAAAAACGGGCTACTACTACTCTGCTTTTTTAGTCTTAATATAGCTTTAGCTCAAAATCCTGAAGAAGAAAGTGTAAAAATTAATGATACAACTAAATCTAGTACACTTTTAAAACAAATAGGTAATGGTTTTTTTCCGACAAAAGTCTGGAATTTTGATTTAAGATATCTTATTAAATTTAATCAATTTGAAGGTTTTAGAACAGGTTTGGGTGGTATTACAAATGATGCTTTTTCTGAAAAATATCGTATCGACTCTTACTTAGTTTACGGGTTTAAAGATAACAGGTTTAAATACAAAATTGGAGGTGGTTTTAGAGTAAATCCTAAAACTAAAACCTGGATAAATCTACATCACATAAATGACTTAATGGAAACTGGAAGCTCTGCTTTTTTAACAGATAGCAGAACTTTTTCTTTTTTTGAACCACGTTTACTTAACATAGATTTGTTTCATAAACACATAACTTCAGCAGTGTCTGTTGAACATGAAATTAATTCAAAATTATACGCAAAAACAGAATTATCCGTAAGTAACATTAATCCAACTTACACTTATAATTACGTTTTAGATGGTCAAGCATTTAGCAATTTTGAAACCACTACTGCAAAAGTCGCCATACAATGGGATCCGTTTAACTTAACTAAAACGGAAGAAAAGCAAACTACAATTGTTAATGGCTATCCTAAATTTACATTTCAATACACCAAAAGTTTTAAAGATGTTTTAAATGCCGATTTTAATTTCTCAAAATTTGATTTTAGAACCATTCATAAAATACAACATAATAAAGACTCGCATACTATTGGTACCTTATCTTTAGGTGTTGCAAGTGGTGACACACCTCTAACCCATTTGTATCATGCTTATCCAAATAATATAAATAAAGAAACAATATTACAACGCTTTTCGGTTGCTGGTATCAACAGTTTTGAAACCATGTTTTTTAATGAGTTTTTCTCTGATCGTTTCTCTACTATAGTCCTTAAACATTACATCAAACCTTTTCATATTTCACAACGTTTTAATCCGCAATTAGTATTAGTAACGCGTTACGCTATTGGGAACATTAATAATATAGAAAGGCATCAAAATATAACTTTTGACAGACTTAATAAAGGATATACTGAAAGTGGTTTTGAAATCAACAAACTTATCTTTGGCTTTGGGCTTAGCGCTACATATAGATATGGTGCTTACCACTTACCAAATGAGGAAGATAATATTGCATTAAAATTCACTTTCAATATTTCATTATAAATAATAATTTGTCTTAGGTTTTGCATACCTTTGCATCGTTTTTTATGCATTATGTTAAAATTATTTTCAGCTAATTTTTGGGATATTACCGCAAGACTTATTTTAAGAAAAAAAATAATTATTTTGCTGTCTATTATTGTGGTCACTATACTTTTTAGTACCCAATGGAAACACATGCGTTTTGCTTTTACAGGCGCTAATCTATTACCAGATGACCACGAAGTAAATATTACTTACCAAGAATTTTTAGACGTATTTGGCGAAGAAGGAAACCTTATTGTACTTGGTGTCAAAGACTCTACCCTCTTTACTAAAGAAAAATTAAACGCTTGGAATACCCTTTCTGATAGTCTTAGAACTGCTCCAGAAGTAGAATCTATAATTTCTATAAAAGATCTTCAAAGATTAATACGCCATAAAAAGGAAGATAAGTTTATTTTAGAGCCTTTTATAAAAGACTCTATTTCTTCTTTAGCACAGATAGAAAAACTACAAGACGAGTTATTTAATAAATATCCTTTTTACGATAATTTCTTATTTAATAAAGAAACTAAAACCATCCGAACAGCTATTTATTTAAAGAAAGACATAGTAAATACACCTGCAAGAAAAGACTTTATAATAAATAACTTAAGCAATAGAGTTGAAGCTTTTGAAAAAGCACAATATCTAGATGTTAGAGTCTCTGGCATGCCATACATACGTACGCTAAATTCTAAAAACATCGTAGATGAAATTAATCTATTTATAATAGCTGCATTATTAGTAACCTCAATTATATTTTTCTTATTTTTTAGATCGTTTAGAGCCACATTTATCTCATTAGTCGTAGTCTGTATTGGTGTGATGTGGACACTTGGTATTATTGGATTATTAGGTTATGAAATTTCGGTTTTAACTGCATTAATTCCGCCATTAATTATTGTAATAGGAATACCAAATTGTATTTTCCTTATTAATAAATACCAAAATGAAGTAAAATCTCATGGTAATAAAGTAAAAAGTTTACAGCGTGTAATTACCAAAGTTGGTAATGCTACATTAATGACTAATGTTACAACCGCATCAGGTTTTGCAACATTTATACTTACAGAAAGCCAATTACTTAAAGAGTTTGGTGTTGTTGCTTCTCTAAGTATTCTGGCTATTTTTATATTATGCTTATTAATAATACCAATCATTTATACCTTTTTACCTTATCCAAAAGAACGTCATTTAGAGCATCTAAATAAACGTTGGGTTAGTAGTTTTGTAAATTGGATGGTACGAATGGTAAAAGAAAAACGCATCGCTATCTACACTACTTCTGTAGTATTACTTATTGTGTGTATAATTGGTATTTTTCAAATTAAGATTTCTGGTAGTCTAATAGAAGATATGCCTCAAAAAGCCGAGTTTTTTAAAGACATACGTTTTTTTGAAGAAGAATTTAATGGCATTATGCCTTTAGAAATAATGATTGATACCAAAAAGAAAAAAGGGGTAATGAAGTTGTCTACTTTAAAACGTATGGAAAAAATTGAAGCGTTTATAGAAGAAACGCCAGAATTTTCTAAACCTATTTCTGTTGTTGGATTAGTAAAATACTCTAAACAAGCTTATTATAATGGTAATCCTAAGTATTACCAATTACCTACAAATCAAGAAAATAACTTTATTTTATCCTTTGCAAAAAACTCGACATCTAATGTTGATTTACTCGCAAACTTTGTAGACAGTACTGGTCAATATGCTAGAATTACAACGTTTATGAAAGATATTGGAACAGATAAAATGGAGCGTATCCAACAAAATCTGCAAGATAAAATAGATCATGTTTTTCCTGATGAGCGTTACAACGTTACAATGACAGGTAAAGCTATAGTGTTTCAAAAAGGAACAACTTATTTAGTTAAAAACTTAGCTATATCCTTGTCTTTAGCCATTTTTTTAATCTCATTATTTATGGCATATATGTTTCGTTCTTTTAGAATGATTATTGTGTCGCTAATCCCTAACCTATTACCACTAGTGTTCACAGCAGGATTAATGGGTTATTTAGGTGTGCCAATAAAACCGTCAACTATATTAGTGTTTAGTATTGCGTTTGGAATTTCGGTAGATGATACCATACATTTTTTAGCTAAATACAGACAAGAATTACAAGCCAATAACTGGAGGATAAAAAAATCGGTTTATGCTGCTTTACGCGAAACTGGAGTAAGTATGGTTTATACGTCTATTGTTTTATTCTTCGGTTTTTCGGTATTTATTATTTCAAGTTTTGGAGGTACAGTTGCACTTGGTGCATTAGTGTCGGTTACACTACTGTTTGCAATGTTGTCTAATTTGATTTTATTACCTTCTCTATTACTTTCCTTAGAACGCAGTATTGCCAATAAAGAAGTGCTTAAAAAACCAACTATAAACATTATTCCTGAGGATGCTGGTGACAAAAGTGCTACTTATTCTGAAGAAAATTAAGAAAAAATTATATTTTTAATCAAAATATTTTAAAAATGAACCAATATACTGTCGCTACATTATTAAAAGAAACTACATTGCAAGAAGTCCATATAAAAGGATGGGTACGTACCTTTAGAGCTAATCGTTTTATAGCTTTAAATGATGGGTCTACCTTAAACAATATACAATGCGTAGTAGATTTTGAAAACACAGACGAAACACTTTTAAAGCGCATTACAACAGGAGCAGCAGTTGCTATAACTGGAGATTTGGTAGAAAGTCAAGGTAAAGGTCAAGCAGTAGAAATTGTGGTTACAAAAATTGAAATTTTAGGAGATTCGGATCCAGAAACATATCCAATTCAACCTAAAAAACACAGTTTTGAATTTTTAAGAGAAAACGCACATTTACGTACCAGGACTAATACGTTTAGTGCAGTGATGCGTTTACGCTCTGCATTATCTTTTGCAGTTCATAACTATTTTACTAAAAACGGTTTTTACAATATGCACACACCAATTATTACAGGTAGTGATGCAGAAGGTGCAGGCGAAATGTTTCGCGTTAGTACACTAGATCAAAAAAAACCACCATTAAACGAAGAAGGAGAAATAGACCAATCTAAAAACTTCTTTGGTAAAGACACAAACCTTACAGTTTCTGGGCAATTAGAAGCAGAAACTTACGCAATGTCTCTTGGTAAAGTTTATACTTTTGGACCAACATTTAGAGCAGAAAACTCTAATACAACACGTCATTTATCTGAGTTTTGGATGATTGAACCTGAAGTTGCTTTCATGGATTTAGCAGGCAATATGGATTTAGCTGAAGATTTTATTAAGTCTGTTCTTTCATATGTTTTAGAACATAATGATGATGACTTAGAATTTTTAGATAAACGTTTGTTAGACGAAGAAAAAACAAAACCACAAGCCCAACGCAGTGAATTATCTTTAATTGAAAAATTAAAATTTGTAACCGAAAATAATTTTAAACGCGTAAGTTATACTGAAGCTATAGATATTCTTAGAAATTCTAAGCCAAATAAAAAGAAGAAATTCAATTATATCATTGAAGAATGGGGAGCCGATTTACAGTCTGAACATGAACGTTTTTTAGTAGAAAAACACTTTAAATGTCCAGTCATTTTATTTGATTATCCTGCAAATATTAAAGCCTTTTACATGCGTTTAAACGAAGATGGTAAAACCGTTCGTGCTATGGATGTTTTATTTCCAGGTATTGGTGAAATTATTGGAGGTGCACAACGTGAAGAACGTCTAGACGTATTAAAACAAAAAATGGCAGTTTTAGATATTTCTGAAGAAGAATTGTGGTGGTACTTAGATTTACGTAAATATGGTACTGCTGTACATTCTGGTTTTGGATTAGGTTTCGAGCGTTTAGTTATGTTTGCTACTGGAATGGGCAACATTAGAGACGTTATACCTTACCCTAGAACACCTCAAAATGCAGAATTCTAAGTAATATATAGACATAAATAAATATTAAAACAATCTACTAAAATCAATAATGTAGATTGTTTTTTTTATTTTTATCATAATTCTAAAATCAAATATGCTTAAACAATATTTACAGTTCAAATTATCGCAAAAATTGTCTCCGCAACAAATTCAATTAATGAAATTGATACAGTTGCCTACGCAAGCGTTTGAACAACGTTTAAAGCAAGAACTTGAAGAAAACCCTGCATTAGATACTGGAAAAGAAGAAAAAGAAGATGAGTTTGATGATATGGATAATACTCATGATGACTTTGAAGATAGTGAGTCTATAGTTAATGATGACATTAATGTGGATGATTATTTAAGTGATGATGAAGTACCAGAGTATCGTACAAGCGTCAATAATTATAGTGCAGATGATGATGAAAAAAGTGTCCCTTATGCTGCAGGCACTTCTTTTACACAGCATTTAGTCAATCAACTTAATACCTACAGACTTAATGATGAAGAACGTGGTATAGCAGAATTTTTAGTTGGAAGTGTTGGAGGAAGTGGTTATATACGTCGTGAACTAAGTGATATTGTCGATGATTTAGCATTTACGCAAAGCGTTTATACAGATGAAGAAAAAGTAGCTAAGGTCCTTAAAATTGTACATCAATTAGATCCTGCTGGTGTAGGTGCACGTAGTCTTCAAGAATGTTTAAGTATTCAATTACACCGAAAAGAAAAAACGCCTGAAGTACAATTAGCTTGTGATATTATTGATAAAGCATTTGATAAGTTTACCAAAAAGCATTACAAAAAGTTAATGCAAAAATTTGATATTACTGAAGCGCAACTAAAAGATGCTATTCATGAAGTAGAACGTCTTAACCCAAAACCTGGTGGTTCTTACTCTGGAAATAACAGAATTGTAGAACATGTTGTACCCGATTTTGGTATTAAAATTGTTGATGGTAATTTACAATTAACACTTAATGGTCGTAATGCACCAGAGTTGCATGTATCGCGTGAATACAACAACATGCTTAAAGGCTATAAAGAGAGTAAAGACAAATCTAAAACACAGAAAGATGCAGTTATGTTTATTAAACAAAAACTAGATGCAGCAAAATGGTTTATAGATGCTATTAAACAACGTCAGCAAACGCTTTTTGTAACGATGAATTCTATTATGAATTATCAAAAAGAATACTTTTTAACAGGTGACGAGCGTAAGCTAAGACCTATGATTCTAAAAGATATTGCAGACGAAATTGAAATGGATGTTTCTACAGTTTCTCGTGTTGCAAATAGTAAATATGTTGACACACCTTATGGCACTAAACTGATTAAAGAATTTTTCTCCGAATCCATGACCAATGACCAAGGAGAAGAAGTATCTACCAGAGAAATTAAAAAAATTCTAGAAACTGTAATCGAAGAAGAAAGTAAAAAGAAACCTTATACAGATGAAGCTTTAGCCAAAATCCTTAAAGAAAAAGGCTACCCTATTGCACGTCGTACTGTTGCAAAATATAGAGAACAATTAGAAATACCTGTAGCTAGATTGCGTAAAAAAATATAATGAATAGGCTTATTAAAAGCATATCGTTTATTTTTCATCCTATTATAATGCCTTTATTGGCTGTAATTTTCTATTTTTCTAAATCGCCTCGCTTTATTCCTGAAGGATTTATAAAATCCAAACTAGTATCATTAACCATACTATCTGTATTACTACCTATATTGGTTTACTTTTTACTTAAAACCCTGGGTAAAACACATAGTATTTACCTCAAAACTACACAAGAGCGAATTATACCTTTAGGTATTAATTGTATTATTATAGGGCTAATTGTATTACGTGTTTTTCCGATAGACCAAATAACAGAATTGTATTACTTTTTTATTGGTGTATTACTCTCTAATTTAACCTGTTTAGCTTTAGCAATTTCTAAATTTAAAGCAAGTATACATATGATTGCTGTAGGAGGTGTCTTTATGTTTTTTATGGTTTTATCTATTAACTTTAGTATTAATATAAACAGAAGTTTAGCGTTAATGGCTATAATTACAGGTGCTATCGCAACGTCAAGGTTAACGCTAAAAGCGCATACTATTAAAGAATTACTAGCCGGACTTGCAATTGGTATATTACCTCAACTTATTTTAGTAAATTACTGGTTATAGTCAGTTTACTATTTAAAGAATGTAGAACATTAATCCTGCTTTTAACGTCTTTATATTAATGGATTGACCATCTAGATTAGCATTATCAAAAAGTTTGTTTAAACCATAATATACATGAAAATTCCAAGTACTATAACCTAAACTCAAGGTTAATCCGTACTGTAGTGTATTAAATTCATCAATGTTATTTAATTGAATGACTTCTGGCTGACCCACAAACTTAGTAGCATTAGCAAATTGATAACCCACTTTAAAGCCTGTGTAAATACGCCAAAAATCGTAGTCGGTTGATGTAGAAGTACGCCATCTAAACTCAACAGGTAATTCAATAAGATAAGTAAAGAATTTGTTTTTAGAGAAAACTGTTTCTATAGCATCTAATTCAGAAAATACTGATGCTTTATTTGAATCTTCACTAATTAAAAGGTCTTGAATAAAAGAGTTTATAGACAAGCCTAAACCAACACCTATCGCATTATTTCGATTCTTATTAATAGGCATATCTCTAATAATACCAAAATGAAATCCGCTAGAAAACCCATTTTGAGAGATACCCTCTGGTTTATTGCTTAACAAATTATAAGTGACACCTAAATAAAACTGATCCTCTCTGTATAAACTATCTACTACTTTAGTATCAAGCATCTCTTCTTGAGCAATAGCTAAAGGCGAGATAAAAATAATAGTAAAAAAAAGCAGTAAATATTTCATTTAAAAAAGTATAGACATAAAATTATAAAAAACAAAAGGTGTTTTGAATATCAAAACACCTTTTGTAATAAAATTAAGAGTAATCTTTATTTAAGTGCACTACCCTTTTTAGTAGTGTAATTAATTTTAAGCTGTCCTGTTTTACGTAATGCTTGTTCTATATCAGATATTAAACCCATGTTGGTTTCTTTATCTACTTTAAGAGCTGCAATAAGTTTAGGAATTTCTTCTTCACGTTTAGAAGCACGTTCTGCAGCTATAAAAGGTGCAATATCCTTAATTTCAGCAAACTTATCATTTAACTGAATTCTAGCTTCTGTACCCATACTTTTATAACTATCGCTAGGTTTACCAGCATATAAAAACATAACTAGGTTTTTTTGACCTAATTTTTCGGTATCTGCAGCAGAAGGTAAATTGTTTTTAATCTTCAAACTATTGTCTCTCATTACGGTTGCTACCATAAAAAAGAATAATAGCATGAATACAATATCTGGTAACGATGCTGTAGAAATTGCTGGCAATTCCTTTTTTCCTCCTTTATTAAATTTCGACATAGTTATTAAATTATTTAGGTTCTGCTTTAGAAATAATCCTAGGATACTTCTTCTTGATATTATCTATCTTGTCTTTAAGCTTATCTGTTTTAAACTCTGGTGACTTAGAGTCGTTATAAGTTGCTTCCATTTCTTTAAAAGAACGGTTATATAGCTTTTGTGCTAACTTATCTCTAAGTATTGAATAAGCGCCAACTAATTGATCATAAACAGTAATAAACGTCTCATAATCTGTAGCTCTTGAGTGTGTAATAGAAACAATTGCTTTTTCTGGATGATCTGATGAATCGTCGAGTCTTTCTCCTCCACAATAAGTACATTTTTCTCCAGTTGGATTTTCTCCTCCACCATTATCAATAAACTTGATAGCTGCTGCTTGAAGATCTTTAATTTCCATTAACTCATCTTCAACCAACATTTGGTTATCCTTATTAAGCTCTACGGTAAAAATATTTTTTTGCTTAATTTTAACATCTGGTGGTGGAATATCTGGTGGTAACTTAGAGTTAATACCAGAATCGACCTCAATAGTTGTTGTAACTAAGAAGAAAATTAATAATAAGAAAGCAATGTCAGCCATAGAGCCTGCATTAACTTCCGGTGCTGATCTTTTTGCCATAATTATTTAATTATTTTTTTAATACCTGAGAATACCATCGTTGCTACTGCAACTGCACCTAATATATAGAATGCAACTAATCCTGCTCCTACCATAGTAGACTCACCATCTGTTGCTACTATACCATTATATTTATATGGTGTTACATCTCCTCCTGACATTAAATAAGCGACTAATAAAATTGCTAAAAATGCGCCAATACCTATTAAAGTATTTTTAAGTGATTTACCACTTGTAAATAAGTTTTTGAATACAAAAACTAATACAAATAATAATACTAATCCTAATATTATATAAGCTACGATAGCCATAGGTTCTACAATTGATGTATCACCATTTAAAGCTAACGCTTTAATTTCATCGTCTCCTTTGGCAATAATTCTTACTAAAAATCCAATACCAGCAATACTCAATACTCCAGCAACTATTTTTAAAATCTTGTGCATAATCTTTAATTTTTAAAGTTAGTATTTGAGTAAATTATTTCTTGTACTTAGATAACATATCCATTAAGTTAATAGAAGAATCTTCCATGTCGTTAACAATGCTATCGATTTTAGCGATAATGTAATTATAAAAAATTTGTAGAATAATTGCAACAATAAGTCCAAATACAGTAGTTAATAAGGCTACTTTAATACCTCCTGCTACTAATGATGGCTGCATGTCTCCAGCTGCTTCAATTTTATCAAATGCTTGAATCATACCTATTACTGTTCCCATAAATCCTAACATTGGTGCTAATGCAATAAATAAAGAAATCCAAGATACGTTTTTCTCTAATTGTCCCATTTGTACTCCACCATATGCTACTACTGCTTTTTCAGCAGACTCTAAATCTCCATCTGCTCTGTCTAAACCTTGGTAAAAGATAGAGGCAACTGGTCCTTTTGTGTTACGACATACTTCTTTAGCAGCTTCTAAACCACCAGATTGTAATGCGTCTTCCACATCTTGAGTTAATTTTCTAGAATTTGTTGTAGATAAGTTTAAAAAGATAATTCTCTCAATAGCAATCGCTAAACCAAGAATTAAACATAATAATACAATTCCCATAAACCCAGGACCTCCTTCAATAAAACGCTTTTTAAGCTCTTGGTGGAAAGTAAGTTCTTCTGCTGGTTCTTCAGCAGTCTCTTGAGATGTTGTCATTACTACTGTGTTTGCAGTTGTTGTTGCTGCAGTTGTAGCGTTAGCTGTTCCAAATACCATAATACACGTGATGGCTAGGATAGAAAATAATCTTTTCATTTTGTCTTTCTTAATTTTATTAGTTAAAGCGTTAAAGATATAAAAAATTTGTAATTAAAAATAAAAATATCTAAAAGAGGTGAAGTAAAACAGTTAAGTTTTTTACTGTATACTCTTTTAGATTGACATAAGACTTAAAAATTAAGTTTTAAAGTAAGATTTCAATGCTATTTTACTAACACAAAAACTATTCCATAACCCTTAATCAATTTTAAATCTTTTGCAGAGAGGAAGGGATTCGAACCCTCGATACGCTATAAACGTATACACGCTTTCCAAGCGTGCGCCTTAAGCCACTCGGCCACCTCTCTGTAATTTATAATTAATTACAGGACAGCAAATAACAAAAAAATATGCGAATGTTAAAATTTTGAAAGTTAATTTTAAGCCATTTCTCCACGCAAAGCTGTTTCATATATGGTTTTGAGTAAGTTAGGCGAAATATTTTGTCCTAATAAATACATTAACTTACACAAAGCAGCTTCGGTTGTGATGTCTTTTCCAGAAATCAAGCCTATTCTTTTTAACTTTTCGCTAGTTTCATATTGTCCCATTAGCACACTTCCACCAGAACATTGTGTGACATTAATAATAGGTATGCCTTTATTAATAGTTTCTTTTAGTAATTCTAAAAACCAATCTTTAGTACTACAATTTCCTGCTCCATAGGTTTCTAAAATCACACCTTTTAAACCTTCTGTATTAAAAACACTTTCTAAAACTAGTCTTGAAACACCCGGAAACAGCTTTACTAATGCAATATTTGAGTCTAAATTCTTATGGACAATTAGATTTCTTCTTGTATTTGGCTTTAATAAATACTCGTTATTGACTTTTAAATGCACACCACTTTCTACTAAATCCGGATAATTTAAGCTAGCAAATGCTTCAAAATGTTCGGCATTTATTTTTGTTGAACGATTTGCACGATACAATTTGTATTCAAAATACAATCCTACTTCTTTAATAACTGGTTTATTATAATGTTGAAGCGACGCAATTTGTATTGAAGTAATTAAGTTTTCTTTTGCATCTGTACGTAAATCTCCAATTGGTAATTGTGACCCTGTAAATATGACTGGTTTAGCAAGATGCTCTAACATAAAACTTAAAGCAGAAGCAGTATAACTCATGGTATCACTTCCGTGTAGTATTACAAAACCATCAAAAGCATCATAGCTCTTTTCTATAACTTCTGCTATTTTAATCCAATAGTCAGGTTCCATATTACTAGAATCTATTGGTGTTTCAAACGAATACGTTTTAATAGCACATTCTAAAAGTTTTAATTCTGGTATTCTGACTAGTAAGTTTTCAAAATCAAACGAACGTAATGTTCCAGTTTCTGGATCTTTTATCATACCAATAGTTCCACCAGTATAGATAAGGAGTATGTTTGGGATTGTTTTAGTCATTTTGAATTATTTATTTTTAAAAACAGGTCTCGACTACGCTCGACCAGACATTATATTTGTCCCCTCGAGCTTAGTCCAGAGAGCTTTAAAGTTAAACACCAAATACTGCTTTTGAGTTTTCGGTTGTAATTTCGGCAATTTTTTGTTCAGACACTTCGTAAATATCAGATAACTTTTCTAACACTTTAATTATATAACTGCTTTCATTACGTTTTCCTCTATATGGTTTTGGTGCTAAATAAGGCGAATCGGTTTCTAAAACAATGTGTTTTAAATCAATTTTATTTAAAAATTGGTCAATCTTTCCGTTTTTAAAAGTTGCTACTCCACCTATCCCTAATTTCATATTATATAAAATGGCTTGATGTGCTTGTTCTAAACTTCCTGTAAAGCAATGAAAAATACCGAATAACTCCTCTGATTTTTCTTCTTCTAAAATTTCAAAAACTTCATCAAAAGCCTCACGACAATGTATAACAATTGGTAATTTATGTTGTTTTGCTAATTTAATCTGATGTCTAAATGCTTCTTGCTGAATTGCTAAAGTACTTTTGTCCCAATATAAATCTATGCCAACCTCTCCAACTGCGTAAAATTTATGTGTACTAAGCATCTCTTCTACATGCTGTAATTCGTCTTTATAATTATCTTTTACATGTGTTGGATGTAAACCCATCATTAAAAAAACATGTTCTGGGTAGTTGGTTTGCAACTCTAACATACTGTTTGTGTAGTTGCTATCTATTGCTGGCACAAACAACCTGGTAATACCAGCTTCTAAAGCACGTTGCATCATTTGATCTCTATCCTCATCAAATGCTTCACTATATAAATGGGTATGTGTATCTGTTATTATCATGTGTCAAAAATAGATTATTTATGTAGATTCTTTATTTTAAAAAAACAAAAAAGACCTGTCAAGATTTATAAACCTTACAGGTCAAATATAAAGTGTAAATACCTACAAGGTTTTAAAACCTTGTAGGATAAAATTAATCTAACTTATTTAACAATTTCAAAGCTTGACTATAATCGTCTGCATCTTCAGGTATTGTTTTTAATAATATAATACACGCTTCTTCTTTTTCTTGTTTTAGTTTACTTAAAGCGAGATACCAAGTTGCTCTATTATTATAAGCCGAGTTACCTTCTTGGATTGTTTTTAAAGTCCCATCTGCTTTTTCAAAATTATCTAATTCTATATTTGTTATCGCATAGTAGAAGTTATATTCTATGTTTTCTGGATCTTCTTTTAATAATTGTTCTAAATACCCTTTTGCTTCAGTATACTCCTTATTATTAAAGGCTTTAGTCGTTTTGATTAATAAACCAATATTACCATCATCTCCTCTTACTCCAAAATCTAAAGTCTCATGATTATTAAAATCGTTATAATTTGCTCCTCCTGTAAACTGGTTAAATACAAAAAAACCCATTAATAAAGCAATACTAGCTGCTACAGCAAACTTATAAAAACTAAAAGTGTTTTTAACTTCAATTGGGTTTTCTTCAATATCTAATTTGGTAAAATACCTGTGAGAAATGCTATCTAAATTGGCTCTAAAATCTGATGTTTTGTCTTCGTTACCAATTTCGTGCTCTAGGTAATCTGAAAAGTTTTGATATATGTTAAACGCTTTTTTAAAGGCTTCATCTGTATTAATTCTGTTTTCAAAATTAGTGGTTTCTTCTACAGATAAATCACCAGATAAATAGTCTTCAAAAAGGATGTAATCTTGTTCTTCCATAACATTAATAATTAAGTTGATTAAATGTTGGCGACTCTTGAACTAGCTTGGTTAATTGCCCAATACATAAAGATTTTTTCTTTCTTGCGTAAGCATAACTTACATTAAGGCTTACTGCTACTTCTTCCATAGATTTTATTTTAAAAGTAGCTTTTAGCATATCTTTACATGCAGCTCCTAATTTTTGAAACATCTGGTTAAATAAGGCTTGTTTTTCTTGAAAAATAGAGGTCTCAAAAGCAAATTCTGCTACGTCGTCATCTTTAGATAGTACTTCCTCATTAATTGTTACCTCTTTATTGTTTGTTTTTTTTAAATAGTTTAACCACTTACGTTTACATAACAAGAAAAAGTAAGCATCAAACGGACACGTTAATTGTAGGTTTTTTTGACTGGCTTGGTTATATATAGTAATAATAGTTTCTTGTATTACGTCTTGTGCACGCTCTGCATCACCACTATTCTGCTTA
>JALZUT010000201.1 GCA_023300575.1 Olleya sp. | reverse complement strand
TCTACCCTCTCCTAAACTCACTTAATAAAATAGCGCCAGCTGTAGCCACATTTAAACTTTCTGTTTCTTTTAATGATCCAAATCTTGGAATACTAATTTTATCTGTAACGCAAGCTTCAATAGTTTTAGAAATTCCATTTGCTTCGTTTCCTAAAATTAAAACACCCTCTTTTGGTAATGATGCTTGATAGACGTTTTCGCCTTCCATAAAAGCTCCAAAAACAGGTCGTTTTGTTTGCTTTAAGTAATCTTCTAATCCTGTATATTGTATAGTAACTCTTGTTAAAGATCCCATTGTAGCTTGTACAACTTTTGGGTTATAACAATCAACTGTTTCATTACTACAAACTAATTGCTTGACTCCAAACCAATCACAAAGCCTAATAATTGTACCTAAATTACCTGGGTCTCTAATAGCATCTAATGCTAGTATTAGACCTTTATCATTTAGCGTTTTGTGTTCTGGAATTTCAAAAACAGCTAATGCTGTATTAGGTGTTGTTAGAAAACTTATTTTTTTTAAATCGGTTTCCGAAATTAGTGTTTCACTTTCAACATTAAACGTCTGGGTAGTAAACAAATCAACCAATTTTAAACTAGAGTTTAAAAACTCTTGTATTACTTTAACGCCTTCAGCAACAAATAACTGTTCTTGTTGTCTAAATTTTTTCTGTTTTAAGCGTGTTATGGTTTTGATTTGATTTTTAGAAAGCACAATTTTAGAAATTTTTATAAAGAAAATGAAAAAAATGCAGTTACCATTAATTCACATTCTAATATATTTAAAATTTGTTTGTTCAATAAATAGTGTATTTTTGAATATGAAGTCAATCAAGGCATCATATTTGCAATAATTGTCATTATTAGTTAATAATCCTTTTGAAAAAAATTCAATTTAAAATAGTTGTTTTATTAGCATTTATAATGCTTTTTAGCGCCTGTAACTCGGTTAAACGACTTGCAAAAGACCAGCACTTACTTATTAAAAACAACATTACAATTAATAATCAAAAAGTAAGTAACGATACTATTACTAATTTACTGTATCAACAACCTAATACCAGGTTACCAATTCCGTTTACCACTATTCCGCTTCGCTTATATATTTACAATACTGCTAGACCAAATATTGATTCTGTTTTAGATGCTAAATATTATGGCCAGCCAAATAAAATGGCTCGTAAAACTAAATTTTATTCTAGAAAGCAATTAGATAAATTAAAAGAATCTAAAGCAAATTTTAATAAATTGATTAAAAATACTGGTGAAGCACCTACAATAGTAGATTCTGTACTTACAAGAAAATCAATTACAAAACTTGAAAATTATTACAAAGTAAATGGTTGGTTTAATGCTAAAGCAGATTATAAAATAAACAGGTTAGAAAATAAACAGGCAACAATAGACTATACTATAACAACAGGAAAACCATATATACTGGATACCGTAAACACTAATATTAAATCGCCTTTAGTAAAAACTATCTATGATCAATTTGAAAAAGAAAGCCTTTTAAAATCGGGTAAACAATACAAGTTATCTGACGTTTATGCTGAAGAAGATAGAATTGTAAATATTATGCGTAATAATGGCGTTTACCATTTTAGTCAAGATTATGTGCGTTTTGAAGGCGATAGTATTTTAGGTAATAACAAAATAAATCTTGAAACAATTATAGACAACCGATTAATTAGAGAAGGAGACTCTACCAGAAGAGCGCCTTTTTATGTTTATAAATTAAAGGACGTAAACATCTATACCAATAGCTCTTTTAAAAATCGAAATCAAGCAATAACAGACACAACCGTTTATGATGGTTACAATATATACAGTATTGGGGATTTAAAGTATAAACCTAGAGCGATTACCAACTCTATTTTTATTGAACCTAAAACCCTTTTTAAAGATAAAAATAGACCACTAACATCAAGAAAAATTAGTGATTTACGCACCTTTAAATACCCAAATATTAACTACGTAGAAAACCCAGACACAACACTAACTGCCAACATATATTTAACGCCTTTACAAAAGTTTGAATTAGGCTTTAGTGCTGAAGCATTACAAAGTAATATTCAAAAAGTTGGCTTCTCTCTTAATCCAAGTTTGTTAATTAGAAATGTTTTTAACGCTACCGAAACTTTAGAAATATCTGGTTTTGCATCCATAGGTGCATCACAAACACCATCTGAAAACACGACTGCTTTTTTTGATATTAATGAGATTGGTGCTAATTTAAAACTAAATATACCTAGACTTTTTTCTCCTTTTAATACAGAGCGTATTATACCTAAATCTATGTTTCCAAGCACAGCGATAACAATTTCTGGTTCAAGTCAAACTAATATAGGGTTAGATAAAAGTACGTTTACTGGATCGTTTAATTACAGATGGTATCCTAATACTAAAGTGACTAATAGAATGGATTTGTTTAACATTCAATTTGTACAAAATTCAAATATTGACAACTACTTTAATATATATACTAACGCTTTTAACTCTTTAGAAGAATTAGCCGTAAGTACAGGTTTTATAAATGCAAATGACGCGTTAGAAATACCCGAACAAGCCAACATTTTTCTTCAACAACTAGAAAACGGAGATTTTACAACAGCGCTTACACAAGATGAATTAGAAACTGCTAACGCTATAATAGAAAGAGAACGACGTCTTACAGAAGACAACCTTATTATAGCCTCTAATTTTAATTATGTAAAAAACAATAGAGCAAGTCTAACTGACGAGAGCTTTTCAATTTTTAGAGCACGTGCAGAAATTGCTGGTAACTTAATGTCTATTGCGGCTAAAGCATTAAATTTTGAAAAAAATGAAAACGATAAATATCTTATAAGCACAGTTGCATTTTCGCAATATGCAAAACTAGAACTAGACTACATTAAACACTGGAAATTAGGCTACAAAAACGTACTAGCAATACGTACATTTTTTGGTATTGCTGTACCCTATGGAAACTCTGACAACATACCGTTTTCTAAAAGTTTTTTTGCGGGAGGCGCTAATGATAATCGTGCTTGGACAGCCTACAGCTTAGGTCCAGGAAGTTTAGAAACTACAAACGAATTTAACGAAGCCAATCTAAAAATAGCTTTAAGTGCAGAACAGCGTTTTAACTTATTTGGAGCACTAAATGGTGCTTTATTTATAGATGCAGGAAACATCTGGAATGTACTAGATGATATTAAGGACGAAGAAGCTACATTTAATGGTTTTAACTCTTTAAAAGACATTGCTATTGGTTCTGGTATTGGTCTTAGGTACGATTTTAACTTTTTTGCAATACGTTTTGATGTCGGTTTTAAAACCTATGATCCCTCTTTTCCAGATGGCAATAGATGGTTTAATGATTACAACTTTGCAAAAGCAGTTTACAACATAGGAATCAACTACCCTTTTTAGTCTAGAAACAAGCCTTTTAACTACAACGTTTTCGGCATTTTTATTACTATTTCTTTACAAAACATATCAATTTTTACTACTTTTGAACTTCAATCATTTCAACAAAAAAATTAATAATGGCTCATAATATCAAACCAGGAGTTGCTACTGGAAAAGAAGTACAAGAAATTTTTAACCTAGCAAAAGAAAAAGGATTTGCTTTACCAGCAGTAAACGTTGTTGGCTCTAACAGCATAAATGGAGTTCTAGAAACTGCTGCAGCTTTAAACGCACCCGTAATCATCCAATTTTCTAATGGAGGCGGACAATTTAATGCAGGAAAAGGCTTAAGTAACGAAGGTCAAAAAGCAGCAATAGCTGGTTGTATTGCAGGCGCAAAACATGTGCATTTAATGGCAGAAGCATATGGTGTTCCTGTAATTTTACATACAGATCATGCAGCTAAAAAATTACTTCCTTGGATTGATGGATTACTAGATGCTAGTGAAAAATATTTTATAGAAACTGGTAAATCATTATACAGCTCGCACATGATTGATTTAAGTGAAGAGCCACTTGAAGAAAATATCAAGATTTGCAAAAAATATCTAGAAAGAATGAGCAAAATGGGTATGACTCTAGAGATCGAACTGGGTATTACAGGTGGTGAAGAAGATGGTGTAGATAACAGTGATGTAGACGAATCTAAATTATACACACAGCCAGAAGAAGTAGCTTATGCTTATGAAGAGTTAAGTAAAGTAAGCGACCAGTTTACAATAGCAGCAGCTTTTGGAAACGTACATGGTGTTTACAAACCAGGTAACGTAAAGTTAACGCCAAAGATTTTAAAGAATTCTCAAGAGCATATTTCTAAGAAATTTGGAGTAGAACACAACCATATTGATTTTGTATTTCATGGTGGTTCTGGCTCTACAGAAGCAGAAATACAAGAAGCTATTGGTTACGGTGTAATTAAAATGAATATTGATACAGACATGCAATATGCTTTTACCACTGGTGTTCGTGATTATATAGGAGCAAAAACAGACTATTTACAATCTCAGATTGGTAGTCCAGATGGACCAGAATCTCCAAATAAAAAACACTACGACCCAAGAAAATGGCTAAGAGAAGGAGAACTCACTTTTGTAGAACGTCTTAAAAAAGCATTCGAAGACTTAAATAACGTTAATACGTTATAAAATAAAAGATAACTTAAATTTAAAAATCCCGCTTATACTCTATTTAATCGGGATTTTTATTTTAATACTTTTCATTTAATCAAGATAGCTATCACAAATTTTGAGTTTGTATTATAAAAAGAGTAATTTTGTATGCTTTTAAAAAAGCAAAACTAACTAATAGCAACGAGAAAGATTGATGTTCAATCCAAACTCGTAAAACTTAAATAGTAAATCAATATGGCTTGGTTTAAAAGAAAAGAAAAAGGTATTCAAACCGCTACCGAACAGAAAAAAGATATCCCGAAAGGATTGTGGTATAAATCTCCTACAGGTAAAATAGTAGAATCAAAAGAATTAGAAAAAAATTTTTACGTTAGCCCAGAAGACGGTTATCACGTTAGAATTGGAAGTAAAGAATATTTCGAGATTTTGTTTGATGACAATAAATTTAAAGAGTTAGACGAAAATCTAACCTCTAAAGACCCTTTAAATTTTGAGGACACAAAAAAATACCCAGATCGTTTAAAAGCAGCACAAGCTAAGACCAATTTAAAGGATGCTGTTAGATGTGCAGTTGGTAAATCTAAAGGAAAAGATTTAGTAATAGCCTGTATGGACTTTGCTTTTATTGGTGGTTCTATGGGAAGTGTTGTAGGCGAGAAAATTGCGCGTGCAGCAGAGTATTCTTTAAAAAAGAAACTACCATTTATGATTATCTCTAAATCTGGAGGTGCACGTATGATGGAAGCCGCTATATCATTAATGCAATTAGCAAAAACCTCAGCAAGGTTAGCACAATTAGCAGATGCTAGAATACCGTATATTTCATTATGTACAGATCCAACAACAGGTGGTACAACCGCTTCATTTGCCATGTTAGGTGATATTAATATTGCAGAACCTGGTGCCTTAATCGGGTTTGCAGGACCACGTGTAGTACGTGATACAACTGGACAAGAATTACCAGAAGGGTTTCAAACCTCAGAGTTTTTATTAGATCATGGTTTTTTAGATTTTATTACGCATCGTAATGAACTAAAAAACAGAGTTAATAAGTATATAGATTTAATAACTAATCAGCCATTTAGAGCTTAAATTAGTTTAGATAAATTTAAAAAAGCCTCAAAATTTAAGATTTTGAGGCTTTTTTAACACAAAATAAGATTATCCCTACTTTTTATTGCGGTTTTAACCACAATAAACACTCTTTTTTATTTTTATTTTAGGTTTTATAGTTTATAGTTTATAGTTTATAGTTTTAATTATTATAAATCAATAAATTTTAAATAATTATGAAAAAATTATGGCTTTTAGGACTGTTAGTCCTTGGATTATCGTTAATGAGTGTTTCTCCTAATATTGAGGCAGAAGAAGCTTACAAAAAGTATCCATTAATAACACACACATGCCCAGATGGTTATGAGTTTGATTATTATGATATTAATTATTCTGACGCAGACCATGCTGATATTAGATCATCAGCATGTAGTGATTCTCAAAATCAAGCAGTAATATCAGAACAATAATTAGTATTAAATAAACAAAATAATACTATTTACAATCAAGGCAACATGTGTGTAAAATTTACACATGTTGCTTTTTAAAATTATTTCATTAATGAAAAAGCAAATTATTTTATTAACCTTATTATTAAGCTTCTTAAATACCTATTCTCAAAAAAAAGGTATTGTTTATTATGGTCAAATAGAGAGTACTAGATTAAAAGCTCCTTTAGGACCTGACTTTAATGCCTTTCTAATTTTTAATAATAATGAATCTTATTATGTAACTGCTAAAGACTCATTAGACATTGAAACAGAATTTAAGCAACGTTATAGTAGTGAAGATGGAATGACTGTACGTTCTTTCTCTGTAATGACAACAAAATATGGAAAACAAGTCTACAATAACAGAAAAAAAGATACTATTTATTGGAATCAATGGGTAGATTTTTACGTTGCTGAAAAAACACCAAAAATAGAATGGAAGCTAATAAAAGAGACTAAAAAAATAGGAGATTTTACAGCAAATAAAGCAACTTGCTCTTTTAGGGGTCGTGATTATACTGCATGGTACATATTAGATGTACCACTACCTTATGGCCCATGGAAATTACAAGGTTTACCTGGCTTAATTATAGAAGCATACGACACACACAAAGAAATGTACTTTTATTTTAAAAGTTTAGAATATCCAACAAAGAACAAAACTAAAATTACGCAAATACAAAGACCTAAAGACCATCTAGAAACATGGAAAACTCTGGACGATTTCAAAAAAAGACTTAATAAAATTTATGACCGTATGAGAGCTTCATCAATAACTATTGCGCAAAGACAGGAAACAGATGTGCCAGAACAAAAGATTAAAAGTGAAGTTTTTATAGAATCTTTTTAAACTAATAAGTTATTTACAAAATAGATGACGGTTAATTATAAAATTTTAAACTTTTTAATTATTGCTTTAGTATCGTTAAGCATTAAAGCGCAAACTACAGTAACTGGTTATATAAAAGATAATAAAGATACACCTATTGAAAGTGCTAATATTTTAATATATGATGAAGATCAAAACATACTAGCTTATACTTTTAGTAAAACTAATGGAGAATACTTAATAAAAGTAAACTTAAATGTTGAAAAAAATATTTTATTTATTGTAAACAGTTTAGGGTTTAAAAAAACAAGTGACACCCTAAAACTAATACCTAATAAAAGAAAATACATTGTAAATTTTAATTTAAAAGAAAAAATAGAAACTTTAAACGAAGTAGTTTTAAAACCTAATGAAAAAATAGCTAAACAAGGAAACACAACTATTTATAAAGTAAAAGCTTTTAATAATGGTACAGAACAAACAATAGAAGATGTTTTAAAAAACTTACCAGGTATTGAGATATTAAAAAATGGTAAAATTAAAGCACATGGAAGGTTAATTGATAAATTATTGATTGAAGGTGAAGATATGTTTGATCAAAATTATACTATACTTTCAAAAAATCTTGATGCAAAAGTTTTAAATGAAGTAGAAATATTAGATGATTTTGAAGATAATCCCGTTTTAGCAAACATAATTAAGTCACAAAAAGTGGCCATTAATCTAGTGTTAAAAGATGAATATAAAAACATTTGGTTTGGTAATTTAAGTGTTGGATTGGGTACAACCGAAAGATTAAAATTAGCTTCTAACATAGGGCTAATTAAGAAAAAAATAAAAATTTTCAACTTCAATAACTATAACAATATTGGTCTAAAAGCTTTAGAACAAGTAGAGACGACATCTAATTATAATACTAACAGTTTTTCGAATAAAAAAATACAACCTAAAATTAATAGCATCTATAATATTGAGGATAATAACAGCACCTTTTTTAAAGAGGGTGAAAGCAACTTCAATAAAGCATTAATAAATTCATTAAGCTTTGTAACAAATTTAAATTCAAATTTAAAAGTTAGAGGAACAAGCTATATCACAAATGATACAGAAGACCAACTTTCGGAATCTATTACTACTTTCAACCTCAATCCTACACCTATAACACACAAAGAAAGTAATAATACAAAACTTAATAACTCTATAGTAGGAGGTGAATTAGAATTAAAATATTCTAATGGCAAAAAAACCTATTTAAAAAACACTTTAGTATATACTAATAAACCTGATAAAATAAATAATCAGTTACTTTTTAATAATAATGTCACATCAGAATTACTTAAAGAAAAAGAATACTCACTATACAATCATCTTAACTTTACTAAGTTAGTAGGAAAAAAAAATGTGGTTAACAATTATTTATACTTTGGTAAAAATAAAATAACCCAGAATTCTTTAATTAATTCACCCTCATTAAATGATTTTTTTTCATTAACAGATAACAATTTAATACATCATAATTCTAAAGAAGATTTATCGGTATATGGATTTAAATCAAAATCTCAAATAAATTACAAAAAAACAAATATCACTTTAGAATTAGGGTTTGAAGCTTTAACTGAAAATAAAGAAAACTTACTTAAGCTCTCAAATGCTAACGGTAACAATGAAATAGACAGTATTCAAAACACACTAAATTATAAACAGCAAAAATCATATATCAAAACAGATTTTAAATATAAAATTTCTAAAAAAATAGAACTTACAAGTGGTTTAAGTCTTGACTACATAAACGTTAATACTGTAATTTCAAAAAATGACAAGCTTTTATTAAATCCTATTTTAAAGCTTTATTTGAAAAATCTTAAAATTGGGTTTGTAAGTTTTGGTTACAGAAAAAGTTACAATCTACCAGAATCAAACTTGTTTTTAACAAATTATCAATTAAGTAGTTTTCAATCTTTCAAAAGAGGAACTAATATTATTAAATTTCCAAAAAACAATAATTATAGCTTTTACTATAACATCAAAAATGACTTATTTACTAAATCATTTAATATTAGAATAAGATACATATCTTCGACTGGCAGATATTCATCTTCTAATTTAATAAATCAAGATGTAGTTTTATCAACATCTAAATTTGTAAATAATGGTGATATATTTTCTTCAAGTGCTAATTACACTTCTTATTTCAAGAAACTAAATTTATCTACAAATATTGGTAGTACATATAGTTTTTCCAACACTCCCATAAATGCAAATTCGCTAAATTTTACTAGTTTAAAAACATATAGCACTACTAGTTTTATTACAGGAAGAACATATTTTAAAACACCTTTAAATTTTGATTTCAAATTTAATTTGACTCAAACAAAATCATTATTCAACACCATAAAATCGACTACAATCTGGAAATCTTTAAACTTAAATTCTACATATAAGTTATCAAAAACTTATATCACTTCATTAAATACTAAATCTTATTTTCTTGAAAACGGTAATTTTTACTTTGTAAATTTTAAAGTTGATTATACTCCCGAAAAATCAAGATTTTCTTATCAATTTTTTTTAAATAACATAGTTAATGAGAAATTCTTTTCTATAAATATTATTGATGAATTTAGCACTTATCAATCTACAACAAGATTATTGCCTAGATATCTTTTAGTATTAGTAAAATATAGGTTTTAAATGATCCCTAATTTTTTATTTACAACCATTTGCATTTCAATAAAAATAACTATATTTGCGGCTCGAAAGATACACTTTCGTGTACATAACAATCATTTACAATAATATTAGAATGTATTTAACAAAAGAAGCTAAAGAGAAACTCTTTAAAAAACACGGTAAAGATGCAAAAAATACTGGATCTGCAGAAGGACAAATTGCATTATTTACAGAAAGAATTAACCACTTAACAGAGCACTTAAAGAAAAATCGTAAAGATTATAATACAGAGCGTTCATTAGTAAAACTAGTAGGAAAGCGTCGCTCATTACTAGATTACTTAACTAAGAAAGATGTCTTAAGATATCGTGCAATTGTAAAAGAATTAGGATTAAGAAAATAATCTCAATACAAAAACCACGCCTAACAGCGTGGTTTTTTAGTATATAATAACACAGTTACAATGTCATTACAAGAAGTGTAACGACGTGGTAATCTTTTCCAAAAGAAACAGATTGCCACATCCAAACAAAAATGTTTGGATTTGCAATGACAGCAAATTGAAGAAGCTAATTACAGTTTTTCGTTGGTCACAACTACTACAACACAACAACCAATGTTTAACCAAAGTACAACTAGAGCTACTACCTCTAGAGTATAATTATTAAAACTTA
>JALZUT010000200.1 GCA_023300575.1 Olleya sp. | reverse complement strand
TTTATAGCAACCATGCTTATTGGTAACAATATAGCGTTAGTCGTTTATGGTTTTTTTATGGGTGATTTGTTAATGAATTGGTTTCAGAGTTTAAAGTCCATTGACAATGCTTTTGTAACCTATCTACTTAACGATTTAAGTTTACTTACCCAAACCGTTTTATCAACCTTACTAATTTTATTTACTGCAGAGTTTCTACCAAAAGTGTTCTTTCAGATATATTCTAATACCCTTTTAAAAGTTTTAGCAGTTCCTGCCTATATATTTTATGTGTTGTTTAGTTGGGTTTCGGACTTTGTAATTTGGATTTCCGATTTTGTTTTAAAACGTTTTTTCAAAACAGAAGGCGATCAAGTCCAACTTGCTTTTACAAAGCTAGAACTTGGTAATTACATAAGCGAGCAAATGGAGAGCGTTGAAGAACACGACGAAATTGATACCGAAATACAAATCTTTCAAAATGCATTAGAGTTTTCTGATGTCAAAGCAAGAGAAGTGATGGTGCCACGTACCGAAATAATTGCATTAGACTTACATGATTCTGTTACCCAATTAAGTAAGTTGTTTACAGAAACTGGGTATTCTAAAATCCTGATTTATAAAGAAACCATAGATGATATTTTAGGCTATGTACATTCTTTCGACTTATTTAAAAACCCTAAAAATATTGGCGGAATGATCATGCCAATAGAGGTAGTGCCAGAAACAATGCTTGTTAAAGACATCTTAAGTAGTTTAATAAAAAAACGAAAAAGCATTGCTGTAGTAGTTGACGAATATGGAGGGACTTCTGGTATTATGACTGTAGAAGATATAGTAGAAGAGTTATTTGGCGAGATTGAAGACGAACATGATACTGTAGATTTGATTGAAGAACAAAAAGACGAGTATACCTTTATATTTTCTGCAAGAATGGAAGTAGATTATTTAAACGAAACCTATAAGCTAAACTTACCCGAAGGTGAAAACTACGAAACTTTAGGAGGTTTAATTGTTGATCATACAGAAGAAATACCCAAGCAAAATCAAATTGTTTCTACAGAAAAATTCGATTTTAAAATCCTTGAAGTTTCTAATACTAAAATTGACTTAGTTCAGCTTAGAATTAATGACGAAGATTAACTTGCAATCCTTTTAAAAGACATAATCTTTTGTCTTATGATACTTTTAATCTATTTAATGTGAAAAGTACTTTTATTATTGGATAGAAAATGGTATTTTCGCCCACTATATTTCACAAAATTTATCACAAGAAATGGCAATTTTAAATAAAATTAGACAAAAAACAGTAGTTTTAATATTGGTTATTGCATTAGCGTTATTCGCTTTTATTTTATCAAGTTTATTTGATAATAAAGATGCATTATTCTCTAAATCTCCGGATGTAGTTGCATCTATAAATGGTGAAGACCTGTCTAGAACAGAGTTTATGGCTTTAGTAGAGCAACAACAAAGACAAATGGGTCCTGGCGCAACTTCATCTCAAGTAATGAATCGCGTTTTTGATACTAAAGTAAGAGAAGCTGTTATGTCTGGTCAAGTTGAAAAACTTGGAATGACTGTAGAAACAGACCAAATGCGTGATATTCTTAAAAACGCTTTAGCTACAAGTCCTGAGTTTTTAAACGAAGCAGGTGTCTTTGACGAATCTAAACTTAAAGTCTATATAGATAATATTAAGTCAACCTCTAAAGAAGCTTACCAAAACTGGGTAAATTATGAAGAGACTTTAGCTAATAATGCATTACAAACTAACTATTTTAACATGGTTAAAGCCGGTTCTACAGCAACTTTAGAAGAAGGAAAGCTTGAGCACGTTTTAGAAAGCGAAAAAGTAGACATTAAATATGTACAAGTACCTTTTGCTTCTATTGCAGATAGCACAGTAACGGTTTCTAAATCTGAAATAAAAAACTACATATCAAAAAACGAAAAAGAGTTTCAAGCAGAAGCTAGTAGAAGCTTTCAATACGTATTCTTTAAAGAAGTTGCATCTGCAGAAGATGAACAAAACATCCAGAAAGAATTAACAGTTGCTTTAAATGATAAAGAAGTTTATGACGAAAGCGCTGCAGATAAAAAGCGTTTAGAAGTAGGATTTTTAAATACTAAAGATGATGCAGTTTATGTAAACGCAAACTCTGACGATTTAAAATTTATTGACAAATACCAGTATAAGTCTAGTTTGCCTACGACTGTTGCAGATACTATTTTTAAGTTAAATGCTGGACAAGTTTATGGGCCTTATAAAGAAGCTGGTTACTACAAAATGACTAAAGTTTTAGATTATAAAACGATTTCAGATTCAATAGAGTCTAGTCATATTATCATTCCTTTTACAGGTGCATTATCAGCTAATTCAGGTTTAGTTAGAACAAAAGAAAAAGCTAAGAAAATGGCAGACAGTATTTTTTCTTTAGTAAGAAACAGTAAAACTAAATTTGCTGAGGTTGCAAATCAAATCAATACAGATGGTTCTAAAGGAAGAGATGGAAGTATTGGTTGGGTTCGTTTAACGACATACAATCCTGCTCAATTTGATCCTGAATTTGCTAACTTTTTATTCTTTAATAACAAAGGAAGTATAGAGGTGGTCTTAACTAAGCTTGGATATCATATTGTTAGAATTGACGATAAGAAAAATGCAGATAAAGCGATAAAAGTTGCAACTATTGCCCGAAAAATTGAACCTTCAGAAGCAACTAACGATAAAGTATTTAGAGATGCTTCTAACTTTGAATTAGCAATCGCTAAAGGTAATTTTGCTGAAATAGCAAAAACTTCAAATTATGAAGTGCGTCCTATGACTGCTAAAGAGTTAGACGAAAGTATTCCTGGTTTAGGAAACCAAAGACAAATGGTACGTTGGGCTTTTGAAGATGCAACAGATATTGCAGATTACAAACGTTTTGATAATGTTCCTGGTGGAATTGTAATAGCACAATTAACAGCTAAACAAGAAGCAGGATTAATGAGTGTTGAAGATGCGTCTGTTACAGCTTTACCAGAAATAAGAAAACAAAAGAAAGCAAAACTAATTATGGATCGTATTAGTGCTTCATCTCTTCAAGATTTAGCGACCGCAGAAAAGCAACAAGTTAAAACTTCTACTGGAGTTAATATGAAAAACCCAACAATTGCTGGAGCAGGAAAAGAGCCAATGGTTGTAGGTACAGCTTTTGGATTAGCAGAAGGTACTTCTTCTGGATTAGTTAAAGGAAACTCGGGAGTATTTATGGTGCAATTAACTAAAAAGACACCAGCTGTAGAATTACCAAACTATCAGTCTTTTGCAAATCAAGTAAGTACTCAAAAATTAAATGCAGTACAAACTAGATTATATGATGCATTAAAAGAGTCTTCAGAAATTGAAGATTTTAGAGCTAAAACAGTACAATAAAAACAATTAGATTAAACATAAAAAAGCCTCTTGATTACTAATCAAGAGGCTTTTTCTTTTTTATTTACATTAAATCTTTGTAAAAAAAGCCCTGAATCTAAGTGTAATAATATTATAGTAAACTACACTCCAAATATCATTTCGTAATTATTGGTGTTTTATTATACAAATAATTAAATATTAAAATTGATTTAAAACCATTTCATCATACTTCAAAATAGTTTCAAAACCTTTTGTTGTAAAATAATCTGTAGGATTAGTTTTAGAAGCAACTAAAATAAAATCGCCACCCCAAGCACCTAGACTTTTAATACATCCGTTAAAGTCTTTAAAAAGCAACTCTTTAACTGGTGTTTGTTTGGTAATCTTAGCGATAATAGTTTCGTGCTCTATTATTAAATCTTGAAAAGTCTCTACTGTATCGCAATCAATAAATTGAGATGTCAGTACATTAATTTTAGTAACAGTTTCATCTAAATTAAACTTATTAGCTTTATAATGTGCAATTCCATCACGACTATTTTGTTTTTTATTTAAGTGAACAAAATATAAATGCTCGGAAAAAGAAGGCTTAAAAGATATAGTGTTTACTTTAGGTAATTTATTTTCTATTTGATATGTCAAAGCTTTGGTATGCTGTGCACAAGCAATGTCATAACCACTTCCACCAAAGGTCAGCTCTAATAACTTATAAGCATCTACTTCTGCCCATTGTGCAATGTTATTAATTAAAGTAGAAGAAGTGCCAAGTCCCCAATTTTTAGGAAACTCTAATAACGTTGTGACTTTAAAACCAGTTGTATCACTTAAAAACTTAGGGTTTAGTTGTTTTGCTGCTTTTAATATTTGAAGAAGTCTAGATTTTATTTGGTGTAATGTATTGTCAGTCTGAGCGCAATCGAAGACGCTCTTAGCGTTTAATTCTTGGAGTAAAAATGCCTCTTCAAACCAAACCGTTTCATCTTTATATAAACTTTTCCAAACTAGTTTTGGTTGGTCAATAGTTTCAACCATTAAATGTTGTCCAAAAATTGTTGGAACAGCCAATGCTTGAGCACCATCAAGTACAACATATTCTGCTGTTAGTAATAATTTTCCTGGACTGTAAAAGGTTTGCATCATGTTCTTAATTTTTCTATTGCTTCTACAACAGCACTATGTGTTACAGTATTGGTCTTAAAATGATTTACAATGTGTGCTTTTTCTTCATTTGTAGCTTCAAACTGATTTAAGATATTCATCAAGTGCATTTTCATATGTCCTTCTTGAATTCCAGTAGTTGTTAAGCTTCTTAAAGCAGCAAAATTTTGAGCCAATCCTGCAACTGCTACTATCTGCATTAAGTCTTTTGCACTTGGGTTGTCTAATAGCTCTAAAGCTAATTTAACCAAAGGATGTAAACCAGTTAATCCACCAACGGTACCTAATGCTAAAGGAATTTCCATCCAAAAACAAAACACGCCATTTTCTATTTTAGCATGTGTCAAACTACTGTATTGACCCTCTTTTGATGCATAAGCATGTACACCAGCTTCTACTGCTCTAAAGTCGTTACCTGTAGCTAATACAACAGCGTCAATACCATTCATGATACCTTTATTGTGGGTGACTGCTCTATAAGGTTCTATTTCTGCAATATTAACAGCTTGTACAAATTTTTCAGCAAAAAGTTGTGGGTTGATGTCTTTTTCTGCTAAATCTTCAACTTTACAATTTACTTCAGCTCTAACAATACAATCAGGAACATAGTTAGATAAAATGCTCATCACGACATTTACGGGTTGTGCTAAATGTGTTTCAGCTTTAGCTTTAAATGTTTTTGCAAACTGTTCTAAACAAGAGTTTATAAAATTTGCGCCCATTGCATCCAAGGTTTCAAAGGTGGCATGCAATTGATAATAGTGGTCTAATTTGCTTGTTTTATTTCGTAATTCTATATCTAAAATACCACCACCACGTTTTTCCATGTTTTTGGTAATGGTTTTAGTTGCTAATAATAATTGCGGTTTTACGCTATTAAAAAAGCTATTTAATTCTTCAAATTGGCCTTTATAAGTAAAATGAACTTGCCCAATTTTTGTTGTAGATAGTACTTTAGTTTTAAAACCACCACGCGTTTGCCAAAATTTAGCAGCCTTACTAGCAGCAGCAACTACAGAGCTTTCTTCAATAGTCATTGGGATAGTGTAAATTTTGTCGTTAATTACAAAATTTGGTGCTACACCAAATGGCAGATAGTAATTAGTAATGGTGTTTTCTATAAATTCGTCGTGTAATTGTTGTAGTTTTTGATCGCTGTTCCAATATTGTTTTAAGGTGTTTTCAGCGTTTTTAGAATTGGATAGATAATGTGCTACCAACCAGTTTATTTTTTCGTTTTTTGATAATTTAGAAAATCCGGAAACTAATGTGCTCATGCTATTCAATTTGAAAAGCAAAGATACTATTTACGCATTCAATTTTTGCTTTGCATTAGATTATTGGGTATTTATCTGTTAATATTTAGGGTTTTTTGGGTATTTTTTAGTAAACTTGACATCCTATTATTAAATTATCAAGACTAAATGAAGATTTTAAGAATTCTATCCCTTTTTTGTTTTTTAGCAACTACGTTTTTAACGGCTCAAAATAAACAAATTACATTAGAAGAAATTTGGAACGGAACCTTTAGAACAGAAGGCTTAGACGCGTTGCATTCCATGAAAAATGGACAACAGTATTCTGTTTTAAATTTTGATCGCTCTAATGGAGCAACCACAATAGATATTTATGATTACAAAACGTTAGAGAAAGTTAATACTTTAATTAGTTCTGCAAATATTGAAAATATAGAATACTTTACAGATTATACGTTTAGCGAAGATGAAAGTCAAGTGCTTTTGGCTACTGATGAAGTATCCATTTTTAGACGTTCATCTTTAGGTAAATACTATGTTTATAATACAAAAACACAACAAACTACTTTAGTTGCAGAAGATAAAATACAAGAACCTACTTTTTCTCCTGACGGAAATAAAATTGCCTATGGTTTAAATAATAACCTTTATGTAAAAGATTTAAAATCTGGACAAACAAAGCAATTTACTTTTGATGGTGTAAAAAATAAAATTATTAACGGTATTACAGATTGGGTTTACGAAGAAGAATTTGCTTTTGTTCGTGCATTTGACTGGAATGCGGACAGTAATAAAATTGCATTTATAAGATTTGATGAAACGGATGTTCCTGAGTTTTCTATGGATGTTTATGGTAAAGACTTATACCAAACACAAACTGTTTTTAAATATCCAAAAGCAGGAGAGAAAAACGCAGATGTGTCACTTCATATTTACGATTTAAACACTAATAAAAAACAAGACGTAAAAGTAAATAAAGCGTATAACGACTTTTATATTCCTAGAATAAAATGGTCCAGTGCACCAAATATGTTAAGTGCACAATATACCAATCGTCATCAAAACGAATTGGATTTATGGATGATTGATGCTGAAGCAAATAAATCCTACTTAGCAATAGAAGAAAAGGATAAAGCTTACATAGACGTAACAGATAACTTAACGTTTTTAAAAGATAAAAGTTTTATTTGGACTAGTGAAAAAGATGGTTACAATCATATTTACCATTATAGTAAAAAAGGAAAGTTAATTAATCAGGTCACTAAAGGTAATTGGGAAGTGACAGATTATTACGGTTTTGACACTAAAACCAATCGTATTTTTTACCAATCGGTAGAAAACGGAAGTACTAATAGAGATGTGTATGCTATTAAATTAAATGGTACAGATAAGCAAAAATTATCTAGTAATACAGGACAAAGTAATGCCGATTTTAGTGCAGATTTTACGTATTTTATTAACACGTTTTCTAATACAACTACTCCTTATTTGTACACGTTAAACGATGCGAAAACTGGTCAGATTATAAAAGAAATTAAAGACAACAGTGCTTTGAAATCTAAATTAAAAGAGTACCAATTATCTAAAAAGGAATTTTCTACTATTGATATAAATGGAAACGATTTAAACATGTGGATGATTAAACCACCAAATTTTGATACAAATAAGCAATACCCATTGTTTATGTTTCAATATTCTGGACCAGGATCGCAACAAGTAGCAAACAGATGGAACAGTGCTAATGACTATTGGTACCAAATGCTAGCACAGCAAGGTTATATTGTCGCTTGTGTAGATGGACGCGGAACAGGACTAAAAGGTGCCGAGTTTAAAAAAGTAACACAAAACGAATTAGGTAAATACGAATTAGAAGACCAAATAGATGCAGCTAAATTATTAGGAACTAAATCTTATATAGATGCTAGCCGAATCGGTATTTGGGGTTGGTCTTATGGTGGTTTTATGTCTAGTAATGCACTGTTTAAAGGTAATGATGTCTTTAAAATGGCAATAGCAGTTGCGCCAGTTACTAGCTGGAGATTCTACGATTCTATTTACACAGAGCGTTATATGACTACGCCTCAAGAAAATGCAAGTGGTTATGACGAGAACTCGCCAATTAATCACGTTGATAAACTTAAAGGTGATTTTTTATTAATACACGGATCAGGTGATGATAATGTACACGTCCAAAACACAATGCGTATGATTGAAGCTTTAGTACAAGCTAATAAGCAGTTTGAATGGATGATCTATCCAGACAAAAATCATGGTATTTTCGGCGGAAATACAAGACTGCATTTATATACAAAAATGACAAACTTTTTAAATCGTACTTTAGGCGATAAACTTTAAATAAATTAACTAATATT
>JALZUT010000199.1 GCA_023300575.1 Olleya sp. | reverse complement strand
ACAGCAACATTACAAAATGGCGAATTAGAGATCCACATTTTTGCTCCATTTAAAAGATAATGATCACCCATATCTTTAAAATTAGTGGTCATGCCTCCAGGATTACTTCCGTAATCAGGCTCTGTTAATCCAAAAGATCCAATCCATTCACCAGAAGCTAATTTTGGTAAGTATTTTTGACGTTGTGCTTCGTTACCGTATTTCCAGATTGGATACATAACTAAAGAAGATTGTACCGAAGCTGTACTACGTACACCCGAATCACCACGTTCAATTTCTTGCATTATAAGACCATAAGCAATTTGATCTAAGCCTGCACCACCATATTCCACAGGAATATATGGGCCAAAAGCGCCAATTTCAGCTAAACCTTTTACTATCTGTTTCGGGAATTCTGCTTTTTGGGCGTATTCTTCTATAATTGGAGATACATCACGCTTTACCCACTCTCTAGCTGCATCACGTACTAACTTATGTTCTTCGGTAAGTAGCTCATCTAAGTTGTAATAATCAGGAGCTTCAAATAAATCTGGCTTCATTATGCTATTTTTAAAATTGTAATAACAAAAGTAACGAAAACGTTTTCAGCGTACAATTTTATACTACATTTTAAGATAAAAATCTTTAGTTAGATTAATGTAGTTATCTGTGTATTGGTGTCTTGCGGTTTCAATAATAAGTACTTCAGTTTTTGTTTTGTAAGTGTTATTTTCGCTTTCGCGGAAAGAAAATGCGAGTAAACTTCTTTTTATTTCTGAAGACAATGCACCTTTTACATGCGTTATTTTAACAGGAAATAAATTAGCTTCTAAGGCTGATTTGATAAAATCAACCTCTTCTTTAAACGGAATAACAACAGAGAATACACCATTTTTAGAGAGTAATTTAGACACGCTTTCAATTAAATGGTCAAACGGTAATGCGTCTGTAAAACGTGCTAAATCACGTTGCTCATTTTTAGTTTTGTAGTCTTCAGAGTAAAAAGGAGGATTTGAAATAATAACATCGTATTTATCGTCAATTTCTTCTGTAAATTCTGCTAAATCAGCATGGTAACAAAATAATCTATCAGGCCAAGGAGAGGCTTCAAAATTATCGACACATTGCTCATAAGCTAAATCGTCAATTTCAATTGCATCAATCACTTCGGCATTACTACGTTGTGCTAACATTAAGGACAACACACCAGTACCTGCACCAATATCTAATACCGAAAAAGGGTTAATCTCTAAAGGTGTCCAAGCACCAAGTAACACACTGTCTGTACCAATTTTCATGGCACATTGGTCTTGGTTTACTGTAAATTGTTTGAATTTAAATGGTTTACTCATAATTGTCATTCCTGCAAAAGCAGGAATCTATTTTAAATAGATAATTAGATTATGGATTCCTGCTTTTGCAGGAATAACACTATTTAATCTTCAAGATAAAGATCAATCAACCCTTCAGGTGTATCTACAATTATAGTTTTATTTGGTTTATCAACTTTGCTTATAAAAGCGTCATTCATTGGGATTAATATCTCAATACCAGCTCTGTCTATTTCAAATAAAGATTGTGCTGTAGTATCATTAACTCCTATTATGGTTCCTACAGTTCCAAAATTTTTATCTTCTACAGTAAAACCAATAATTTCGTGAAAATAGAATTTATCATCATCAAGTTCTGGTAAAAAAGAAAGCGGTAAATAACATTCGCTTTTAATTAAAGCATCCGCATCAGCTTCAGTATCTACGTCTTCAAATTTTACACGTAGTAATTCTGATTTATGAAGCTGAGAGCTTTCAATAAAAAAAGGAACAAATGTACCTCTTAAATCAATAAGTACTGAGTCTAAATTTTCATATAAATTAGGTTCGTCGGTGTCTAACTTAATAAGTAGTTCGCCTTTAAAACTGTATTTTTTTACAATTTTACCTAAGAAAAAGCAGTCTTCTTTAGTCATCGAGAAATTTATTTTTCATTTCCGTTAAACGGAAATCTCATTTAATATTAATGGGATTTGTTTAATCACATCTTTTGTTATTCAAAATCGTATTTCAAAAAAAAACTCCGATAACTAAATATCGGAGTTTAAAAGTATAAAAAAATAATTTTTATTCTTCTTCGTTAGAAGCTTTAACTTCTTCTGCAGGAGCATCTTCAGCTACGACCTCTTCAACAACAGGAGCTGCTGCAGCAATACGTGCATCATTTACCGCTTTTTCTGCTTCTAAAGCTTTCGCTTTAGCTTCAGCTTCCGCTTTAGATAAACCATCTTTTTTAGCATCTACCTTTCCAGTTTTTTCTTCTAACCAAGTAGAGAATTTCTTCTCAGCTTGCTCTTCAGTTAAAGCACCTTTACGAACTCCACCAGCTAGGTGATTTTTCAATAAAGCACCTTTGTAAGATAATAATGCTTTGGCTGTGTCAGTTGGTTGTGCACCATTCTGTAACCATTGTACTGCACCATCAACATCTAATTCGATTGTTGCTGGATTAGTGTTTGGATTGTAAGCACCTAGTTTTTCTAAGTATTTACCATCTCTCTTTGATCTAGCATCTGCTGCTACGATCCAGTAGTAAGGTTTCCCTTTTTTACCGTGTCTTTGTAATCTGATTTTTACAGGCATAAAAATTAATTTGTGAGGTACGCGACCTCTATTATTAATAAGTCTGCAAAGATACCATATTTTTTTAATTTTCAAGTTTTTAATGTTATTCTATAAAATAAAATTAATTTATTCTATTTTTGATGACCTATTTAAAATAAAAAATAATGAAAAAGATTACGGTTTTATTTCTTTTAATAGTGACTTTTGTCTCTTGTAGCGATGATTTGGTTTTTAATAACCCTGCATTTCAGGCTAACAATAATGATTTATTATGGAAGGCTACAACTTTTAGAGCAAATGTTGACGCTCTTGGTAAATTAACTCTTACAGGTCTAGGAAATCAAGGGGTTGTAAACCTTACAACGTCTTCAACACAAGAAGGTGTGTATAATCTTGGTAACACTTTATCTGTTGCTGTTTATGAAAATCCACAAGAAGTTGTTTTTACTACTAATAATGTTCCGGATCCTAGTATACAATTATATCCTTCTGAAGGTGAAATTGAGATTACTGATTATAACGTAATAGAAAGACTGGTTTCAGGGACTTTTAGTTTTAATGCATTTGACGTCTCGGGGTTGAATTCAGAAAACTTTAATAGAGGTGTCTTTTATAATGTACCTATTCAATCAATTGCATCACTTGGTGGTACTGCACAAGATGTTTTGTGTACTAATGCTGTTGCTACATCTGCTATTACTTTAAATAATTTAAATGCTGTAGATCCAGCAGGTCCTGCATTTACGCAATTTTGTAATGCATATAGAGCAGCAATACTTAACGAAATTGCACAATGTGGAGATGAAGATCTTAGTTTACAGGATATTATAGACGGGTTAGGAGATTGTTCTAATTAAATAAATTAAAAAATATATTGTAAAGCCAACTTGTAATAAGTTGGCTTTTTTTGTTTAAAACTGTTTGCAATTTCGCTTTATAAAAGCGAATATTCTCTGTATTTTTATACCCTCTTACTTTATATAAAAACAAGAATGTACTTAATTTTTGATACCGAAACAACAGGATTACCTAAACGTTGGGACGCACCAATTACAGATATAGACAATTGGCCAAGATGTATACAAATTGCATGGCAATTACATGATGACATGGGTAATTGTTTAGAGAGTGAGGATTATTTAGTCCAACCAGATGGTTTTAATATACCGTATGATGCAGAAAAAATTCATGGTATTTCTACCGAGTTGGCTCAAGAGCAAGGAATTCCCTTATCAGACGTTTTAGAAAAATTCAACATTGCATTAAGCAAAACTAAATTTGTAGTTGGGCAAAATGTAAAGTTTGACTTAAATATTATGGGATCCGAGTTTGTGCGCGAATCTATCGCTAACCAACTTCAAGAGCTTCCTGTTTTAGATACGTGTACAGAACATACAGCATCTTTATGTCAAATTACTGGTGGTCGTTACGGAAAATTTAAACTACCAACGCTAACAGAATTACATCAGTTTTTATTCAATCAACCTTTTGCAGAAGCCCATAATGCTACAGCAGATGTAGAAGCAACTACACGTTGTTTTTTAGAATTAATAAGAAGAAAACAATACACTAAAGCACAATTAGACGTTCAGCCAGATTATTTTGAACGATTTGATAAAGAAAACCCACAAACTATTAAACTTATTGGTTTAAAGCACATTAATCTAAAAAAAGAAAGTGCTAAAATCAATGAAAGACTTCAAAAAGCAGAAACTTCTGATATCTCTTTAGAAACGATTAAAGAGAATTTACAAGGGTTAAAATCAGCCGATTTTATCCATTTACATAACCACTCTCAGTTTTCGGTTTTACAATCTACAATGAGTGTTGCCGACTTAGTAACTGAAGCTGTGTTGCATAATATGGAAGCAGTTGCACTAACCGATCATGCTAATATGATGGGTGCATTTCATTTTGTAAATGCGGCTAATAAACACAATAAATCTGTTGAAGTTAAAATCGCTGAAGCAGAAGAAAAAGGCGAAACTACAACTGCTAAAAAAATAAAACCAATTATTGGTTGCGAGTTTTTTGTTTGCGAAGACCATACAGATAAAACCAGAAAAGATAATGGGTATCAGATTGTATTAATTGCAAAAAATAAAAATGGGTATCATAATTTGGCCAAATTATCCTCTCATGCTTTTGTAAATGGGTTTTACTATTTACCAAGAATTGACAAAAAACTAATCGAGGAATATAAGGAAGACCTGATTTGTTTGACAGGAAACTTATATGGTGAAGTACCAAGTAAGGTTTTAAATGTTGGAGAGAATCAAGCAGAAGAAGCTCTGGTTTGGTGGAAAGAAACCTTTAGAGATGATTTGTATGTAGAATTAATGCGACACAAACAGGAAGATGAAGATCGTGTTAATCCAACTTTAATAAAATTAGCCAGAAAACATAGTGTAAAACTTGTTGCAACAAACAACACTTATTATGCAAAACAAGACGATGCCAATGCACACGATATTTTATTGTGTGTAAAAGAAGGCGAAAAACAGGCCACACCTATTGGTCGTGGTCGTGGTTATCGTTACGGTTTACCTAATCAGGAATATTATTTCAAGTCGGCAGATGCAATGAAAAGCATCTTTAAAGATGTTCCAGAATCTATTAGCAATATTCAAGAGGTAGTCGATAAAATTGAAGGCTTTCAATTAGCTCGTGATGTTTTATTACCAGCATTTGATATTCCTGAAGAATTTGTTAGTGAAGAAGATATAAATGATGGAGGCAAAAGAGGAGAAAATGCCTTTTTACGTCATTTAACATATCAAGGAGCTATAAAACGTTATGGAGAAGAACTTAGTGAGGAAGTTGTAGAAAGACTAGATTTTGAGCTTAGTGTCATCGAGAAAACAGGCTATCCAGGTTATTTTTTAATTGTAGAAGATTTTATACGTGAAGCCAGAAAAATGGATGTGTCTGTAGGTCCAGGACGTGGTAGTGCAGCTGGATCTGTTGTGGCTTATTGCTTATGGATTACCAATATAGATCCATTATTATACAATCTACTTTTTGAGCGTTTCTTGAATCCTGATCGTGTAAGTATGCCTGATATTGATATAGATTTTGATGATGAAGGTCGAAGTCGTGTTATGGATTACGTTATCAATAAATACGGGAGTAATCAAGTAGCGCAAATTATTACTTATGGTACTATGGCTGCAAAGTCGTCGATTAGAGATACAGCTCGTGTTTTAGACTTGCCACTTTTTGATGCAGATAGAATTGCGAAGTTAATTCCGACAATGTCTAAACTTGGAAAGATATTTGGTTTAAGCGAAAAAGAATTAGGACAAAAATTTAGAGCAGAAGATTTAGAAAAAGTAAACGAATTACTAAATATAGCTGATGGTGAAGATTTACAAGCAGAAACTGTAAACATTGCAAGATCGCTTGAAGGCTCTGTAAGGAATACAGGTATTCATGCATGTGGTGTTATTATAACTCCAGACGATATTACCAAGTTTGTACCAGTTGCATTAGCAAAAGATTCTGATTTATATGTGACGCAGTTTGATAACTCTGTTGTGGAAGACGCAGGACTATTAAAAATGGATTTTTTAGGTCTTAAAACGCTAACCCTTATTAAAGACACTGTAAAAATCGTAAAAGCTAAACATGATATTTTATTAGATCCAGATAGTTTTCCTTTGGATGACGAAAGGACTTATGAGCTTTTTCAGAGAGGAGAAACTGTTGGTGTTTTTCAATATGAATCTCCAGGAATGCAAAAGCATTTAAAAGATCTAAAACCTACAGTTTTTGATGATTTAATTGCAATGAATGCCTTGTACAGACCTGGTCCAATGGAATACATACCAAGTTTTGTACGTAGAAAACATGGAGATGAAGATATCGAGTATGATTTGCCAGCAATGGAAGAGTACTTAAAAGAAACTTACGGAATTACTGTTTACCAAGAGCAAGTGATGTTACTGTCACAAAAGTTAGCCGATTTTACAAAAGGTGAAGCAGATGTCTTGCGTAAAGCAATGGGTAAAAAGCAAATTGCGGTTCTAGATAAAATGAAACCAAAGTTTATTGAGCAAGCCAGTGCTAAAGGACATGATGCTAAAAAATTAGAAAAAATTTGGAAGGATTGGGAAGCATTTGCAAGTTATGCCTTTAACAAGTCGCACTCGACATGTTATGCTTGGATTGCTTACCAAACAGCCTATTTAAAAGCGCATTATCCAGCTGAATATATGGCGTCAGTACTATCTAATAACATGAACGACATTAAGCAAGTCACATTTTTTATGGAAGAGTGTAAGCGTATGAAGTTGTCTGTATTAGGTCCAGATATAAACGAATCATTCTATAAGTTTTCGGTAAATAAAGATTATGCAGTGCGTTTTGGTATGGGAGCCATTAAAGGCGTTGGGCATGGAGCAGTAATGACCATAGTAGATAACCGTAAAAAAGAGGGGCCTTTTACTTCTGTTTTTGACTTAACAAAACGTATTGATTTGCGTGCAGCAAATAAAAAAGCGTTTGAGAATTTAGCACTAGCAGGAGGTTTTGATGAGTTAGGCGATACGCATCGTGCACAATATTTTTTTAAAGATGGAAGCGACTTAACTTTTCTTGAAAAAGCAATTAAATATGGAGCAAAACACCAAGAAAACGAAAACTCGGCACAAGTCAGTTTATTTGGAGGTGAAAGTGACGTGCAAATAGAAGAACCTTTAATTCCTGAATGTGAAACTTGGGGAACCATGGAAAAATTATCAAGAGAACGTGAGGTTGTTGGTGTCTATATTTCTGGACACCCTTTAGATGATTTTAGAACAGAGATGAAATCTTTTTGTAACGGTACAGTTGCATATTTTAATGATTTATTACCGCATATAAATAAAGAAGTAACTTTTGGAGGTGTTGTTACAGATGTGCAACACCGTGTTAGTAAGCAAGGTAAAGGTTGGGCTTTATTTACTATTGAGGATTATACAGATACTTTTGAATTTAGAATTTTTGGAGAAGAATACCTTAAGCATCGCCCTTTTTTATTACAAAACACATTTGTACATGTAAAAGCATTTGTGCGAGAAGGATGGGTTAATCGAGATACAGGTAAAAAAAGTGATCCAAGATTGCAATTTAATAGCTTTCAGTTATTACATGACGTTATGGAAAAAAACGTTAGAAAATTGTCAATTCAACTTAACATAAAAGAGTTAGAAACTGATAGGATTCAGTATTTAAAAGAACTAATTGCAATGCATCCAGGTAATCACGCTTTAAATTTTTTAGTATACGATAACAGAGATAAAATTAAGCTTACAATGATTAGTCGTAAACAAAAAATAAATGTGAGTAATGAGTTTTTAAATGAATTACAAGAAAATCAGATACATTATTTAATAAATCAATAAACAAATGTTTTAATGGTTTGATTAAATTAGGCAATAAAACAGCTATTAGTACAAAGAATTGAACGGTCTGTCTGAGCTTCTCGACGAGGGCGAGTAGCGAAATGAATATTGATAGATTCTTTAATTATTAAATAGATAAAAAGAGTCAAGCTTGGTTCATGCACCCAAAAAACTTAAATAAACTAAAACAATAACGTAATAATCAAAACAAATTGTCAGGTTGTAAGTTTTGGAATAATTTTTGACTAATATTGCATATTAACATGTAGTAAAACACAATTAAAAAACATAATATTATGGCATTAGAAATTACAGATGCAAACTTTGAAGAAACAGTATTAAAAAGTGACAAGCCAGTAATGGTAGACTTTTGGGCAGCTTGGTGTGGACCATGTCGCATGGTAGGGCCAATCATTGATGAATTAAGTACAGAATACGATGGTAAAGCCATTGTTGGTAAATTAGACGTAGATGCAAATCAAGAATTTGCTGCTAAATATGGTGTACGTAACATCCCTACAGTTTTAGTGTTTCAAAACGGAGAAGTAGTAGGACGTCAAGTTGGTGTAGCACCTAAAAAGGCATACGCAGAAGCTATTGACGCTTTATTGTAAAAATATATTCATAAAGAATTGATAAAGGTTTGCTGTAATGGCAAACCTTTTTTTATTTTAGAGGTTAAATTCTATATTATGATTTCGTGAAAGATTTTCTAATTATAGAATAAAGCTAAACAACAATTAAGAAAGACAATTATAAGATGAGTAAAATGACAAAAGTACAGGACGCTATAGATAGCAAGTTATTAGAAGAACGTAAGGTGTTTTTATGGGGAATGGTAAATGATAAATCTGCTAAACATGTGATTGATAGATTACTATATTTAGATAGTGTAGACACTAAAGATATTACACTTTATATTAATAGTCCAGGTGGTTATGTAACGTCTGGATTTGCAATGTATGACTGTATAAAATCTTTAAAAAGTGATGTCTCTACGGTTTGTACAGGCTTAGCAGCTTCAATGGGATCGATCTTATTATCTGTAGGTGCAAAAGGAAAACGTTTTATACAACCACACGCTAGAGTGATGATTCATCAGCCAAGTGGTGGTGCACGTGGACAAGCAAGTGATATAGAAATTACGGCTCAAGAAATCTTAAAAACTAAAGAATTAAGTGCACGTATTTTAGCTGAAAACTGTGAGCAAAAATTTGAACAAGTCTTAAAAGATTTTAATCGTGACCATTGGATGGGAGCAGACGAGTCTGTTACTTACGGAATTGTAGATGGTGTTATTGAGTAATTAATAAAGTAGATTTTAAAATAAAGAGAAGCTATTTTATTACTTCTTTTTAACATAAATTAAATTAATAAATTCCCGTTTTTACTAGAATAAGATGAACTTACAAAACGAACTTAATAAAGCTGGTGGATTTAAAAACCTCGAGCACTTGGCAAAACAAGTAGTTGAAGGGTTTATTTCTGGGATGCATAAAAGTCCGTTTCATGGGTTTTCTGCAGAGTTTGCAGAGCATAAAATTTACAATCAAGGGGAAAGTACTAGGCATATTGACTGGAAACTATTTGCAAAGACAGACAAACTTTACACTAAGCGCTATGATGACGAAACAAATTTGCGTTGTCATATTATTTTAGACAATAGTAGTTCTATGCATTATCCAAAAATGGATAGTTTTTCTATAGATAAACTTAATAAAGTTGCGTTTTCTGCATTAGCATCTGCCTCTTTAATGCATGTGCTTAAAAAGCAGCGAGATGCTGTAGGTTTAAGTATTTATAGTGATGCCTACGATTTTTATTCGCCAGAAAAAGGAAGCGAACGTCATCATAGAATGTTGTTAAGTAAGCTTGAAGAGTCAGTAATATCTAAACCTTTAAAGAAGCAAACTGAAACGTATCAGTATTTGCATGAAATAGCAGAAAAGATGCACAGACGTTCTTTAATATTTGTGTTTACAGACATGTTTCAAACTAATGCAGATGAGGTAAAGCTGTTTGAAGCACTTCAGCATTTAAAACACAATAAACATGAAGTGGTTTTATTTCATGTTTATGATAAAGAGAAAGAATTAACCTTTGATTTTGATAATAAACCAAAAAGATTCATTGATGTAGAAACAGGAGAGCATGTTAATTTATATGCAGATCAAGTTAAAGGAAGTTACGAAAAAGCAGTATTAAGTTACTTTGATGAATTGAAAATGAAGTGCTTACAATATAGAATTAAATATGTAGGAGCAGACATTAATCTGCCTTTTGATAAGATTTTGACTACCTATATGGTCGAGCGTCAAAAATTTATTTAAAAAAAACAGAAAAATGTTTGTCATATTGATTTTGGAGTGTATATTTGCACTCGCAATTATGCAACGGTCTGGTAGTTCAGCTGGTTAGAATGTCGCCCTGTCACGGCGAAGGTCGCGGGTTCGAATCCCGTCCAGACCGCTAAAATTGCTAAAAGCTCCGAGAAATTGGAGCTTTTTTTGCAATAAACTCAGTTGTGTTGTTTTGATAGATGTAGTAGTCTATCAAACAAGGTAGAAAGCTAGTTAAATAGCTTTAACCGATGGAAAGCTTTCCTTTTTTCTTATAGAAAATTGGGATGCTTTTTTGTTTTAAACGTGTTTTGTCCTCGAAATATGTATCTCATCTATTTTTTTATTAAATTTACATTGTAAATTATACATTCGTCATCCCTTAAAAGTCCCTTAATCAGTATTTTACCTTTTAAGGAATTTATTAATCCATTATTAAAACGTACAAGTATTACACATTGTGTGTAATACTTAGTAGACTATATTAATAGTCTAGAAGTTGTTTATACCAATTTCAAAGTTCAATAAGAGTATACAAACGTTTAACTATAAATAATGATTAATATGAAATCCCTAAAAATTACAGTACTAGCAATCTTTTCAATTGTATTATTAACAGGTGTAAATGCACTTAATACAGAGTCTTCTCAGGAAGAAATAAACAAAGAAGTCAAAGGAGTTAAAATAGATTTGATTACTATGAATGGTAAAAAAGGACTTAAGCCTCCAACAAATGGATAGTAAAAGAATATTACATATAAAAAGCTCTTTTTTTAAGGAGCTTTTTTATTTTATTATGTGTTTTAATATTAAATATTTTACATTTGAAAAAATGTAGTTATGCTTAGTAAGAGAGTAACATTCTTTTTTATTTTACTATTTGTTGTTTTGTACAGCAATCACTTATATTCTCAAAAAAGTGATAAAAATTTAGTAGAGATAGAAACACTAATTGATTCAGCTAGAAACAACAACTATAAAATTGAAAACCGATTTTTATATGCTAGAAAGGCGATCAAGCTTTCAAAATTAACTAAAAGTGATTCTATTATCCTTAATAGTAATCGAGTTTTATCTTATCTTTTTTTAGTTAACCAAGATTCTGATTCATTATATAGAATCAACAAGTTAAATGTTAAAATAGCTAGTAAATTAAAAGATAGTTTAAAAGTTGCATTTGCTAATCATAATTTAGGTTATTATTTTGATTTAAAGAAAAAAAATGACAGCGCATATTATCATTATTATCAGGCAAGAAAAATATATGCTTTTTTAAAAGAAAGATATAACGAATCAGATGTTTTATTGAATATGGCTAATATTCAAGAAACAGAAAGAGATTATATTGGCTCAGAAATAAATGCAATTCGTGCTATAGAAATTACAAGTAGTCAACAAAATAGCAATGACAAAAATTATAAATTATGGTCTTTAAATAACTTAATAGGTATAGTTTCTAGTCAAGTTAATCGTTTTGATAAATCAATAGAATACCATAATAAAGCTTTGCAATATGCCGAAAAAATTAAGGATAGTGATTATGATTACTTAAAATGGTATTCAAAAATTAATATAGCTACCCTTTACCGTAGAAAAAAAGATTTTGATAAATCAATAGAAATTCTAAAACCATTAATTAATAAATATAGTTTAAAAGAAAAAGATTCATCTTCTTATGTTTCTGTCTTTTCTAACATTGCTTATAACAGTTTTTTGAATGGATCTAGAGATTTTAAAGAGATTGAAAATGATTTTATTTCGGCTCTAAAAATTGCAAGTAAAATAGAAGATAAGGTTGAGATAATGAATACTAATCTTTTTCTGGCCGAATTTTATTTAAAAATGAACAAAAAAGATTTAGCTAAAAGACATATTAATTATGGTCTAGAAGCTGCAAAAAATCTCAGATCTAATCAAGACCTTTTAAATGCATTAGTTTTAAAATCTAAAATAGAAGAAGGCATTCAGTCAAAAAAATATTTATATGAGCATATCAGATTAAGTGATAGTCTAGTTCTGGCAGAGCGTTCAATAAGAAATAAATTTGCAAGAATAGAATTTGAAACCGATGAAATAATTCAAGAAAATATCCAGATTTCTAAACAAAGACTTTGGTTAATTATTACCTCAATTGCTCTTTTAGTGACTTTATTTTTCTTGTACATTATTAAAAATCAAAGAGAAAAGAATAAAGAGCTTCAGATCGAGCGACAACAACAAGAAGCAAATCAAGAAATTTATAATTTGCTTCTTACGCAACAAGATAAAATAGACGAAGTAAAAAACTTAGAAAAAAATCGAATATCTAAAGATATTCATGATGGTGTTTTAGGTAAGTTGTTTGGCGTACGATTAAGTTTAGATAGTTTAAACATGAGTAATACATCTGAAGCTGTAAAAAAACGTGGTAATTATATAGCCGAACTAAAAAATATAGAAGAAGAAATTAGAAAAGTATCACACGAGCTTAATTCAGACTTCATACAGCAATCAGGTTATTTAAATATTGTAAAAACTTTAGTAGATACACAAATGACTGCCTATGGTATTGGTTACAGTTTTGATACAGATTCAAATATTAATTGGGAGTTACTTAATAACAAAATAAAGATTCATGTGTATCGTATTTTACAAGAGACCATGCAAAACATCTATAAACACGCTAAGGCTAATAAAGTAGATATTGTATTTGTTTTAGATAATAATGATTTAATATTAAATATTTCTGATAATGGAGTAGGATTTGATATCCAAAAGGCCAAAAAAGGTATTGGATTAAAAAATATAGATTCTAGAATACAAGAAATAAATGGTAAATTGGCAATAGATACTAGAAAAGAGCAAGGCACAACAATTAATATAAATGTCCCAGCATTTAATAAATAGCCTATGAAAAACGAAATAATAAAAATATTAATGGTCGATGATCATCCGATGATAATTGAAGGCTATGAGCACACCCTTTTGGCTACAAAAAAGGATAATCAAACATTAGATATAGAGATTGCTGCAGATTGTGACTCAGCTATTGCCAAAATAAAAAAAGCAAGAGGCAAAGGAGAGCCATTTGATATTTATTTTTTTGACATTAGTATTCCACCATCAAAGGATGGTGTTTTTAAATCCGGTATTGATTTAGCCAAGTATATTAGACTAACACAACCTAAAGCTAAAGTGATTATTTTGACTATGTTTAATGAGATTTATAGAATTCATAACATAATAAAAACAATAAATCCCGAAGGATTTTTAATAAAAAGTGATTTAACCTCAAGCGAATTAGCTAGTGGTTTTCAAGCCATTCAAAATAATCCACCTTTCTACAGTGGCACTGTAAACAATATTATTAAAAGAAGTGTTTCTAACCCAATAGAAGTAGACTTAATAGATCACGAAATTATTTATTTACTCTCAATAGGAATGAGAACTAAAGATTTAGAATCTCATTTTGATATTACGTTAAGCGCTATAGAAAAACGAAAAAAGAACTTAAAAAGCCTTTTTGGCGCAGAGGACGGAAAAGATGAAACTTTGATTAAAATAGCCAAAGAAAAAGGGTATATATAACATATAAAGCTAAAATTAAAAGTTTTTTCATTTTTCTCAATCTTTCAAAACGTAATGTATAATTATTAATTGTGGCAAAAACCGCAACACCGTTGAGGTTTTTACCACAACTGTACAAAAGTAAATTTCTTATATTTACTATAACTTATTTAGTAAGTTAATATTCCCTACAAACTTATAGTTTGGTTAATAGCATTTACATTTACACACGAGACCTTGCCTTTTCAACTGAAAAGGCAAGGTTTTTTTATAGTATTAAGCTTTTGTATTCCCAGAAAATTGCCATAAAAAAACCAAAGTAAACTATAGCGATAATAAACTTTAGAAAAGCACCAGTTATAAAGCCAATAAAGGATCCAAAAGCTGCTTTTAAAGCAGTATTAGTATCTGTTTTATTCGAAAGCTCACCTAATAAAGCACCAAAAAAAGAGCCCATTATAATACCTCCAGGAATAGGTGATAAAAAACCTACAAAGACACCTATCGTAGAGCCTATCATTCCAGCTTTACTACCTCCAAAACGTTTAGTGCCAATTGCAGGTATTAAGTAGTCTAAAACAAAAATTAATACTGCAACTATAAAAGTAATGCTTAAAAAAGAAGTGTTATTTGGTACAGCATCTGTAAGGTGTAATAATAAAAGACCAACCCAACTTAAAGGTGGTCCAGGTAGAATAGGTAAAATACTACCTGCTAAACCTAGAAACATAAAAAGTAAACCCAAAAGGGTTAAAAAAACATTCATATTTTTTATTTATAAGACTAAATTTAAACGATTTTGTTACAATTATTCAACTAAAAAATTAGTTTAAACTAAATATTTAGTTATATTTGTTTTATTAAACTAAAAACTTAGTTATAAAAATGAAGCATCTAACAAAAGCAGAAGAAGACATTATGCAAGTACTATGGCAATTAGAAAAAGCCAATGTAAAGCAAATAATTGAAGAGTTTCCTGAGCCAAAACCAGCTTATAATACAATATCTACCATTGTTAGAATTTTAGAATCTAAAGGGTTTGTAGATTATGAAAAACAAGGAAAAGGACATCTTTACTTTCCTGTTTTAAAAAAGCAAGACTATAGCAATCAGTCTATAAATAAGCTAGTAGATAATTATTTTCAAGGTTCTTTTAAAAGTATGGTGTCCTTTTTTGTTAAAAAAAATGACATTGACTTAACAGATTTAGAAGCCGTTTTAAAAGAAATTAATAAAACCGAATAACTTATGTTTCATTACATTATACAAACCATTGCATTTCAGATGTTGTTTTTATTAACTTATGATTTACTTCTAAAAAACGAAACGTTTTTTAATTATAATAGGTTGTATTTATTACTAACATCTGTATTATCTATAGTATTTCCTTTTATAAAAATAGAAAGTTTAAACCAAGTGCTTCCTAAGCAATTTATAGTTAATTTACCTGAAGTGGTTTTAGGTAATACTATTGACGCAACTCAAGGACTAATTGTTTTAGGAGTAAGTAAAAAAACAGTAAGTTCTATTTTAAACATTCAAAGTATATATCTAGCTATAGCAATTTTTATGTTTCTGTTTTTTGCATTTAAACTCTCAAAAATTCTACTATTAATTTTTAAAAATGAAAGTACTAAAGTTGATAAATTGACTATAGTTAGTTTAAAAAAGACCAATACGGCATTTTCATTTTTCAATTTTATTTTTTTAGGTGAAACCCTTGCTGAAACTAAAAAACAACACATTTTAGAACACGAGCGTATTCATGCAAAGCAAAAACACAGCTTAGATCTATTGTGGTTCGAGTTTTTAAAAATAGTGTTTTGGTTTAATCCGCTAATTTATTTTTATCAAAATAAAATTAGTAATCTACATGAGTTTATAGCAGATAAAAATGCAGTTAAAATCAATAAATCTAATTATTATCAGCAATTATTACAAGAAGTTTTTAGTGTAAAAAATTGCACGTTCATCAATCCATTTTTTAAACAATCATTAATCAAAAAACGAATCGTTATGTTACAAAAATCAAAATCAAAACAGAGTAAATTAGTTAAGTACGTATTATTAATTCCTATGATTTTAGCAATGTTAGCTTACACGTCTTGCAATCAAGATGAAACTGAAACAGTAGATGTAGACACTGTAAGAAATAACTTAACAGAAGCACAGTTAATTGCTAATTACGTTGAAGAATTTAAAACGAAGTATGACAATCCTTTTGATGCAATTACAGAAGATAAAGTTTTTCAAAATAAAAACTACCTTAATACATTAACTGAATATGCTAAAACGCAAGCTTCATTTGTTATATTAAATGAATACATGGTGTCAAATGGTAAAGGTTTAAAAAAATTACCTGTACATAAAACCTATAAAGAATATCTAGAATTCAAAAAAACACAAGAGGCTAAAGATAAATGGGAAAATAGCCCAAAAAGAGGTACATTAAGATTGCTAGTACAAGACATAGATGCACTTTCTGGTAGAGAGCAACAATTAAAGGATTCCAAATTAAATCAAATTAATAAAGAAGAATGGTATCATCAATTACTGATTTCGGATGGGTTTAACCATAGAGAGATAAATATAAGAGAACCTTATGGAGATTATGTTTTAGAACAAGAAGTCGTAGAGTTACCTTTTAACATTATTGACCAGTCACCACTTTTTGATGTTTGTAAATCTATAGTTGGTAATGCTGAACAAAAAAAATGTTTTTCAGAAGAAGTTAGTAAGCATGTAGCAGAAAACTTTAATACCAAATTAGCAGATAATTTAGGTTTAGAAAAAGGCGTTAAACGTCTTTTTGTTTGGTTTAAAATTAATACCCTTGGTGAAGTAGTTGATGTCAAAGCTAGAGCACCTCATCCAGATTTAGAAGTAGAAGCTAGTCGTGTAATAAACAATTTGCCAAAGATAACACCAGGATCTCATGAAGGTAAAACTGTTAGTGCTACATATAGTTTGCCAATTTCATTTAAGATAAATTAATAATAGTATTTATATAAATCTATAAAAACCGAATTAGTATGTTGCATGAATCTAAATCTAAACTAATTACGTCCTTATTGCTAGTTCCAATAGTTTTAAGCATGTTAGCTTTTATGTCTTGTAATAATCTTAAATCTAATCAAAACAAAATTGTTGGATTAGAAGATGGAACCGAAATCCCTTATTTTACTAATAAAATTAAAGAACAAATTGCAATTCAAGGTAATGTTACAGATGATGAAGACAAAGCGCTTAATTTGTTATATAGGATAACTAAAGGCACAGAGTTTGATCCAAAATTAGTAGAAGAAGTACATCAATTAATAGATAAAAAAGGCAAATCAAATCTTGAGCAAAACCTGTCTTCATTATTTGATGAAATACAAATTAAAGGCAATCTTACAGATAGCGATGATGCTGCGATAGAAAATTTATTAGCATTAATAATAAAATAAATAAGCGTTCTATGTCCTATCATAAAACCGAAGTAAACGCTTCGGTTTTATGATTTAATAACATTTCATCCTGTTTTAAAGTCTTTTTGTCCAAAAAAAACACCAAATTAAGACTTCAAAAAAGGTTTAGTTTAAACTTTATTGTATTTTCACTCAAAATAACAATTATGACAAAAGCATTACTTTCCATTTTTTTCTTTGCCATTACTTTAACTAGTGTTGCCCAAATAGAAAAAGAGTGCAAAAAAACCTGCACAATCGATAAACTAGTTTATGAAACTGCTTATTTAGGCGTACAGTTTGGAAGTCCATGTGATAAAGAAAGTAAGACAGATAAGGGTGTTATTATTTTAAAAGTTGTAGAAGGTACTGCAGCAGCAGATACTAATTTACAAGCTTATGATGTTGTGTTAGCAATAAACGGATTAGAAATTAATAGACGTGGTGATGCTATAAAAGCTGTAACTGCTTTCAATCCTTTTGATGTTGTACAACTTACTATTAATAGAGAAGGTAAAGTGCTATTAAAAGACATAACTTTAGGTTATAAAACTACAAAAATTGTAGAAGAAGAAGTGTGTTGTGACGATCTTGTCGGTCTATTTGATAAATCTAATATTAGTGTATATCCTAATCCAGCCAAAAATGACTTAAACATTAAGTTTAAAAAAGCGTTGGTTGGTAACTACGATTTACAGGTATTTACACCAAACGGACAATTTGTTAGAAGCTATCAAACTAGCTTTAAAAGAGAACAGTTACTTACTACTTTAGATGTAAAAATGTTACCAGATGGCATGTACGTTTTAAAGATAACAAAAGACAACAATAGTTATTCTACATTGTTTATTGTTAACCGTTAATAAAACCAATCTGCTGTTTTCTGATTAAAAAATGCTTTAAAAATCGTATTTTTCGGCTATACTTGATAATCAATGAAACAATTAGCTGTTTTTCTACTTTTTTTAGGACTAGTGTCTTGTCAGCATTTTAATGTCAAAAAAACAACTCCTGAAGCCATTTTAATTGAAGAGTTAAATACTTTTAAATGGAACGAAGTGGATAGTTATCCAAGCTTTTCGTTATGTGATACATTACAAAACAAAGTAGAAAAAAAAGACTGTTTTGAAAGTACTTTAGCCAATCATATTTTAACAGAGCTTCAAAAAGAACCCATAGTAGTTACCAAAGATATTAAAGATACGATTATGCTGTCTTTTTTGGTTTCTAAAACTGGAACGCTTAGCATCAATTCTATAGATCTTAATCCTGTTATTGTAGAAGAAATCCCTAATATTGAGGTTTTAATAATAGAAAGTCTAAATACATTAACCCAAATATTTCCAGCAATTAAACGTGGACAACAAGTAAAGACGCAATTTAAATTACCTATTATTTTACAGGTTAATTAATATTTCATCCAAGTAAAAATGCTTCTTTTTAAGGAAGATAGAAGAGGGTCAAAACCTAATCGCAAACTTCTTCATCAATCTTAAAATCTCTACATACAACCAAATAAGGGTTACTAGAAGTCCCCAAGTTGCCATCCATTCTTTGTATTTAGGTGCTCGGTTTTTTTGTCTTTCGATGTAATCAAAATCTAATAATAAAGATAAAGCAGCAAAAGTGGCTGCAAAAATAGTAAAGCCAATTGCTAGCCAAGAGGTTCCCCAAACAAAGCTTTTAATTCCGAAGTAACTTAAAATCCAAGAGATAATATACACCATAAAAATACTGGAGCAAACCGTTATAATAACACTTTTTACTTTTTGTGTTACTACAATTAGTCGCGTTTGATATAAAAAAAGCACCACAAAAAAGGTCACTATTGTCACACCAATTGCTTGATATGGTAAATCAGGGAAATTAGCTTGTGCGTAGGCTGTAATTCCGCCTAAGAAAAAACCTTTAGCAACAGCATAAAGTGGTACTAGAATATGTGCCCAATGTTGTCTAACAGAGATCACAATACTTATGATAATTGCAGCTAGCATTCCGCCAGTAGAAAACCATTTTATATTGGTTCCGTCCGCATACAGCTTCCAGATAGCAACCACAATTGTAGTGGTTACTAGTAGGCAAAACAATGTTTTTTGTAAAATACCTGAAACGGTAAATTTTCTAGAATTGTTACTGTGATCTTCCCAGAAATAATTAGAAAAAGCAGGATTTGAGGTCTTATCTAAATACTTCATTTATAAATTAAATTTATAACCTAAAGCAAGATCTAAAGGGAAGTTATCTGTACTACTTACAAAAGCAGCAAATAAATTATCTGCTACAAACGTTATATAACCGTTACCGACTTTAAAATCGGCACCTAAGCCAAAAGCTAAAGGAATATCAAAAGCAGTATTAGATTGTTCGCTAGTTATAAAAGTACCTGGATTGGTGCTGTCTTCAATGCTTAGTGTAGAATTAGAAAAAATTAGAGAAGCAAACTTTGTTTGCCCATAAACATTAAAAAACGCTTTGTTAATAAACCTAAAGCGGTACCCTAATGACAATTGTGTTGCACTATAATTTAGAGGACCACTATCTCTAGAAGATCTAATATTTAAAAAACCTGCATGTTTAGGTTGAACTGTTTCCTCAAATAATTCTAATTCTGCTCCAAAAAACGCCACTTTATCGTTTTGTGGATTGAATACAAAAGGATTATTGGTTAATCCGCCAAAAAGACCAAGTCTAAAACTTAGTTTTGGTTTGCTACTATCGTAACTGTAATTACTGTTTTTAGAAGCATTATATTCATTGATAAACTGCTTTAAACTATATAAAGTTAATTTTGTTTTAGAGGTGTCTAAACCAGTTAAGTTACTTAAAGTGGTTTGATATGCATTATTGTATTTGTTGTTGCTACCTTTTATGTTAATAAGCTCTGTAAGTGTGTTGTCTTCGGTTTTAATAAAATAACGGTATTGGTTATCAATTATATTCCAAAGTAAATCTAAAGTACCTTCAACTTCAGTTTTAAGGGCTAAAGTTTCATTATTTACAGTGTAGGTGTTTTGCGCAAAACTATAAGTCGAAATAGTTAAAGCTAATAAAAAAGCAAGTTTTTTCATTGTAGTGTAGATTGGTTTACCGCTAATTTAGAGATTTTTTATTAAAATCACGCTATTTATTAAATTGTCTGCCTTTCCATTTATAAGTAGAAAAGAGAGATATAAAAGCCACAAAGACACTAAAAAACGGATAAACAAAGCAACTCCAACTATAATGTTTCAATACGTTTTCTGTTTTAAAAAATACACTGGTTTTATAAATTAAAAGAAAGTCGACACCTATTTTAATACAAAATAAATAGCCTAAATATTTAAACTGAAGTAACCCAAAAAAAGACAACACAAAACCGATAACAAGAGTCGCATTCATAAATAAGACTAATAAGCCAACTAGTTTAGCAAAATTGTTGTTGTAGTTAGTAGTTTTACTTGCCCAACGCACACGTTGCGACAATAAGGCTTTAAAATTTACTTGTGGCTTTGTGATTACAAGTGCTTGCTTGTTTTTTAAATAGTGAACTGAGTTTTTATCTTGTCTTAAGGCTTTTTCCATTAAAAAAATATCATCACCACTTGCTATATTAGTATTGCCTTCAAATCCATTTAAGCTTTTAAAATAGGTTTTTGGATATCCTAAATTTGCACCATTACATAAAAAGGGTTTATTGATCCCAAAACCACCAATGGTTGCACCAATTAAACTTAAAAAGTCTAGAGTCTGAAACGCGTCTAAATATCCATTATTAGTAGTATAAGCAACTGGTCCAGCAATAAGTTTAGGGGCGTTTTTCTGTATATAATTATCATAGCTATCTAACCATAGTTTAGGCACTACACAGTCTGCATCTGTGGTAATTATCCACTCGTATTTTGCTAGTTGTATTGCAGTGTTTATAGCATCTTTTTTAGGCGAATGTGTTACACTTTCATTTTTAATAATGGTAATGTCAGTTAGAGTGACCTTGTTTTTTAATGAGGTTGTATCAAGAACGGTCTTAATTGTTTTTACAGAATTATCCTTAGAATCATCATCCACAAAAATGATTTCAAACAAAGATTTTGGGTACTCTAATGCCAAAATAGATGCTAATAATTCAGGTAAATTTTCGGCTTCATTTCTAAAAGGAATAATAACAGAAAATTTAGTTTTTGGTTTAATAGTGTCTAATTTAATGGTCTTTACTTTATCAAACCCTGTAGCAAGTCTTCCTATTAAAAACAGGTAAAGTAAGGTTATGACAGAAAAAACGAGTAGCATTAGTCTTTGGTTTTTACAAAGTTGAAATGTAACACATAATAACTACCAAAAACACTAGGTAAAGCAAAATTTAGTAACCACATTAATAGGATGATGCTTAGTATAGTCAGCTCGTTTATACCAACAAAACCAAATAGATAGACTGCAATGCTTCCTTTTATAACTACATCAAAAACAGAAATTGTTGGTATTATTGAAGCCATAAGATACATAGATGTTATGATAGGCATTGCTGCTAGATAAGTCAATTCAATATTAAAAAGCGTTAGTAATAAATAAAACTGAAATGAGAATATAGCATATCTAATTAGTGCATAACACATCCCAATTAAAAACGGCTTAACACCTAGTTTTTTTATAAAGGTTTTTACTTTTTCAATTAAAATCCCTTTTATTCTGTATTTAGTTTGACGTAAACCAACTAAAGATAATAGACTAATTACTCCAATAATAATAAGACCTTTAGAGATTTTAAAATGGTTTAAATTTAAATCGTAGCTAGTATAGAAAATTACAAAACCTATACAACCTAAAATTACGGTTACACTCATTTGCATCATATTACTAATAAGGTTAATAAGCATAATACGTTTTCTGTGTTGTTTTGCATAGTAAACTGCTTTTGCACCATATTCGCCAATTCTATTAGGTGTTAAAAGCGAAGCTGTTAAAGCACCTAAACTTTGCTCTAAAGCTTGAGAAAAACTAATATTTTTAACAGTAGAGACCAAATACTGCCATTTTTTAATTTCAAAAAACCAATTACAACAGCTTAAAATGATTAAAAAAATGATGTTTTTAGTCGAAAACGAGTCGTTTTCATTCAATAATTGTAAAAAACGACTAAAATCTAAACTGTCGTTATTAAGTAGTTTTTGATAAATAAAATAAAATGCACCAACTACTATACTTAATTTAATAAGTACAAAAAAGAATTGTTTAGTTTTGTAAGGCAAGCTTCTGTACATAATAAAAGTCTCACTTTTGGAGTTTGCAAATTAAACCAATACCAGTTATTAATTAAAATTACTTTAAAAGAAAATAGCTTGTCCCGATTCTTCGGGAATAATTTTTTTCTTAATATGAAATTAAAAAATAAGGCATAGCCTTAGTTACGGTTTCTTTTTAAATTGAGATAGAAAGAGAAAAGACGCATTTTATTGAAGTAATTTTAATAAGTAATTGGTGTAAAACTTACACAATGTTAACAAGATTAAAACACTATTGCATTATTATAGTTGCTGTTTTTAGCATGACAACTGCAACAGCACAATTAGAAACTAGTACATGGAAAGCGCTTATAGCAGTTGGTTTAAACAGTCCGTCTCAAGATGGGTTTGTTAGTGATTTTGAAGCGAATAGTATAAA
>JALZUT010000198.1 GCA_023300575.1 Olleya sp. | reverse complement strand
ATAAACTTAAATTAAACAACTTTAAAGTGTAATTATTAACATTTTATAAACAATTATACAACTTTAAAGTAAAAAAATACGTTTGCCAACACCGTATAAAATTAATGGCTAGTCCTCGCCTACTTACGAAAATCCTCGCGGATTTGCTAAATTAGGTGCTTAAACACTCCACTAATTATACAAACCCGTTAAACGAAAATAAAATAATCAAAAAAAACGCCAACTAAAAAGCTGGCGTTTCTTCAATATAAAATATAAAAATTTTAGTCTAAAGCAGGAATACGTAATACTTGTCCAACATAGATTTTATCTGGATGCGTTAACATAGGTTGGTTAGCTTCAAAAATAACAGGGTATTTCATAGCGTTACCATAATAGTTTTTTGCTATTTTACCTAAAGTGTCACCACTTACTACTGCATGAAACTGTGCTTCTGGCACTACTACTACTGCTTCTGCAACCGTCATTTGGTCGTCTACTGTTGCAATACCATCGCTATTACCTATTAAAAGGACTACTTTTTCTTTTGTTGCTTGGTCTGATGCCATACCAGATACAGTTGCTGCATCATCGTCTATAAAGATGCTTAAGCCTTCTACGTGTAAATCTAAATCGCTAGCTGTTTCTTCTAGTTTTCTAGCTGCTAATGCTTCCATTTTAACTTCTGCTGCAGTTGCTTCTGCTTCTTCCTCTCCTGTTGTTTTTCCTATTCCGAAAACTTTTGCTCCAGCGTTTTTAATAAATGAAAATAATCCCATAATTCTAAGTGTTAATTTTAGTGTTAGTAATTTTTATAAAGTTAAAAAAATAGTTTTTAACTGCAACTAATGTTAACAATTCTCATGACAAATCAAGCATCATAAAAAAGAAAAACCGCTTAATGCTTTGGCTTCAAACGGTATTTTCAGACTAACTAATTCAATATATGTAATTATGCTCTGGTGTTTTCTCTTGTATTGTCTTTCTTTTCGGTACGTTGTATACGTTTTTTTTGTGCAGATGTTTTTTCTTTGTTTACTGTTGTACCAGCTTTTAGATATGCTACATAACCTCTTCCTGTAAACTGGTAAACCGTTCCAGAACTTGGATGATACAACTCTACACGTTGGTCATTAATAACACTTAACTCAAATTGCTCATTATCAAAATAATCGTAATCTAAGACTAAGGTCTTTAAATACATGTTTCCGTTAACGTTTCCTATGCCATAAATACCAGTATAATCCCAATATAAATGGTTTGGATTAAGCCCATTTTGGTCTTGACTGCTTCTAAAGGTGTTATCGTTTCCGCCAGTTAAAAACTGTAAGTAGTTTTCGTTATCAAACTCATTTAAAACGCCAAAATTACTGGTGTATGTTTTTTCCCAAGCTGCATATTCTTGTAAAAAATACTGGATGTTATCATAGAATACGTAGTCGTAATCAAAATTATTACGTTGGTAACCATGTAAAAAGTACGAGGTATCGTTAAATGGGTTGTACAATTCTAAAGTATTATGATCTATTTGAAACACATCAAAACTATCATATCCATCACTATCATGATCTATATCTAATATGTTACTGTAAGCGTTATAATAGCCTATAGGAATACCAAATCCGTTACCTTGACTACCAATACCAACTAAATTGTTATTAGCGTAAAGCACATCATTTCTAAAAGAAACCGTAAAGGCAATTTGTAAAAAAGGAGACTGGCCATAACCAATAGTTTCGTTAACATCAATGTACCATAACTCATGCGAGTTTAATAATTGGTTAATATTTACAGGAATTGGAGTGTTATTTCCATTAAAATCGTCTACAATTACTTCTGTATAACAAGAAGTAAATAGTGTTGCTACTAAAGCAAATGTCGAAAGTAATTTTATAGTCTTCATAATCTGTAGTTTTAAGGATTGATACTAGACTAAATTCAAAAGGCATGCCAAAATCTTTAGTTTACTGATTAACAGCTACTATCAAGTCGTTAATTTTTATGTATTTTTGAGTTTAGAATTAAATAAATTTCTGTTTTTACAGAACTAAAAAAGAAACCCTTTTTAATGAGTCAACAATTAAAATACGCTGTTTTTGGATCCGGAAGTTGGGCAACTGCTATTGTAAAAATGCTTTGCGAAAACTTAGATGAAGTGGGTTGGTACATGCGTAGTGTTTATACTAAAGAGCATTTACTAAAAGAACAACATAACCCCAGTTATTTAAGCTCTGTCGAGTTTCATTTAGAGCAGCTTAAGCTTAGTAATGACATTGATGAAATGGCAAATTATGCAGACGTACTAATTTTTGTTATTCCGTCTGCTTTTATCCATGACGAATTAGAAAAACTAACTATTGATATTACAAGTAAAACAGTAGTATCTGCTGTAAAAGGTATACTACCAGAAACTGGTAAATTGTTAGGCGAACATTTTCATGACAACTACAATATTCCTTTTGAAAACATTGGTGTTATTGCTGGACCTTGTCACGCAGAAGAAGTGGCTTTAGAGCGTTTGTCTTACCTAACTATATCTTCTGCAGACCAAGTTAAAGCACAACAAATTGCAGATGTATTATCTAGCAACTATATTAAAACCAAAATTAGCGACGACATAATTGGTACAGAATACGCTGTTATGCTAAAAAACATCTACGCTATTGCTGCAGGAATTGCGCATGGATTGGGTTATGGTGATAACTTTCAAAGTGTATTAATGAGTAACGCTATACGCGAGATGAAACGTTTTATTAAAAAAATGCATAAAATGAAACGTAACATTAACAACTCGGCTTACTTAGGTGATTTGTTAGTTACTGGATACTCTACTTTTTCTAGAAACCGCATGTTTGGTAATATGATTGGTAAAGGGTATACCGTAAAATCTGCACAAATGGAGATGTCTATGGTTGCTGAAGGGTATTACGCTACAAAATCGGCACATTTACTAAACAAAAAAAATAAAAAGAAAACACGCCTACCAATAATTGAAGCAGTTTATGCTGTTTTATATGAAGGTAAAAATGCTGATAAAGTGTTTAAAAAATTGACGGATAAGTTGGATTAATTTTAGCTTTTGCCTATTACCTTTCGCTATTAGTAAAAAGCCAAGAACCAAATACTATTTAACCAAAACACCTCTAGCTTCCATCAAAGGAACAGGTTGTAATGCTTTTAAATTAATCGTATTTTTTCTAAAGGTGAATGTTTTATCAAACATAGTAATACTTTCAAAAAAAGTGACTTTAAATTGATTGTTTAAAGCAAATAAATCTTCTTGCATCAACTCTATTTTAGCATAACTTTTTTTAGGAAGTAAGTCTAATTTTTTTCTAAAAATTGACGTCATTTTGTCTTCATTATAACCACTAGTTACAATCAATACCATTTCTAGATCAACGTCTTTATCGTTTATAATATAAGCGTTCCAGTCTTGAGTTTTATAAATGTCATTATATTCGTTTACTATAGCTACGTAAACGTCTTCTACTTTTGGTATTTGAATGTCTTTTTTCAAAATTTATAAAGCCGATTTAAACTGCTCTAAAAACCTAACGTCATTTTCGCTTAACAATCTTATGTCACCAATTTGGTGTAATAACATTGCTATACGATCTATACCAACTCCAAATGCAAAACCAGAATATATTTCTGCGTCAATTCCACAATTGGTTAGTACATTAGGATCTACCATACCACAACCACCAATTTCTAACCAACCGGTTCCTTTAGTGATTTTGTGATCTGTTTCGGTCTCTAATCCCCAATACACATCTATTTCTGCGCTTGGTTCTGTAAACGGAAAGTAGGATGGACGTAATCTAATTTTAGATTTGCCAAATAACTCTGTAGTAAAATATTGTAGTGTTTGCTTTAAGTCTGCAAAACTTACATCCTTATCAATATATAAGCCTTCTAATTGATGGAAAAAACAGTGCGAACGTGCAGATATTGCTTCGTTACGATAGACACGACCTGGTGAGATTGTTCGGATAGGTGGTGGGTTGTTTTCCATATAACGTACTTGCACAGAACTGGTGTGTGTACGTAATAAAATATCTGGATTAGTTTGTATAAAAAACGTATCCTGCATGTCTCTTGCTGGATGGTATTCTGGCAAGTTTAATGCTGTAAAGTTGTGCCAATCGTCTTCTATTTCTGGACCTTCGCTAACATTAAATCCTATGTTAGAAAAGATATTTATAATTTGATTTTTTACAATAGAAATTGGATGTCTTGATCCAATTTTAATTGGGTCTCCTGGACGTGATAAATCGGTATTAGAACTAGACGTTTCTGTTGTGTTTTCTAATTCTACTTTTAGACCATTTACTTTTTCTTGAGCTGTATTTTTAAGCGTGTTTATTGCTTGTCCAAATTCCTTTTTTTGGTCGTTTGCAACATTTTTAAATTCAGCAAAATAGTGGTTAAGCAATCCTTTTTTACCTAGGTATTTTATACGGAATGCTTCAACCTCTTCTTTGGTTTGTGCTTTAAAACTTTCTGCTTCTGATATAAGCTCTTTGATCTTGTCTATCATAATCGTCTAAATGATTGGCAAATTTAGTCATTTTTATGAGATAAACGTAAGTGTTTTGTCTTGTTATTGTTTTGCAGAGTTGTACTAAGATTCTTAAATAAAATAGATTGAAAACAAAAAAAGGTTAGATCTATTTGTTTACGGATAGTTGCGTTAGGGATTGAGCGGTGTGTCTGAGCTCCTCGAAGAGAGCGAGTAGTGAAAGCCCGACCTGTGGTAACGCCCACTTCAAGAAGCTCTGTTTACCAAAATTAATCTATATAATTGGTTTCTAGAAAATAGTTAACTATAGCTTCTTTCATTAACACACTTTGCTCGCCAGCTTTTAGGTGTGGTAACTCTTCTTTGGCTGTATAGTGTGGCCAACCGTCTTGATCAACATAATCAAAATCATAATAACCGTATGGCATTAGAAGCTTGCAAATGGCTATGTGCATTAAATCTAACTTATGGTCTTTTTTAAAACTGCGCTCTAACTGACCCAATTCTTGGACACCAATAAGATATATTATTGCGTCTAAATCTAGTTGATCTCCATCTGCAAATTGGTCTGATAGTTTTTTAACTACTAAAGTCCAACGTGCTTTTAATTGTTCGTCTCTTGACATGTAATAATAAAAAGTGTAAAGTTTGAAAGTTGCAAAGTTAGTTTATATTTGTCTAAAATCTTGTATAATGGCTGTAATTGATATTGTTTTAGGTGCTTTACTTTTGTTTGGTTTAGTGCGTGGTTTATTTAAAGGCCTTTTTGTAGAGTTAGCTTCCATTGTAGCGCTTATTGCTGGTGTTTATGGTGCTATCCATTTTAGTTATTTTGCAGCTAATTTTTTAATGGATAAAACGTCATGGAACGAAAAAACTATAAATATTACTGCTTTTGCTATTACGTTTGTTATTATAATTTTGGTTATAAGTTTGGCAGGAAAAGCGTTAACTAAACTAGCAGATTTTGCTTCTTTGGGTATTTTAAACAAGTTACTAGGCGCTATTTTTGGTGCCTTAAAAATTGGTTTGATTTTAAGTGTTTTATTGATTGTTTTTGATAAAATGAATAACACAATCTCTTTTGTTGATGAAGAGCATGTAAAAGACTCGATCCTTTACAAACCTGTAAAATCTTTGGCTCCTATGGTATTTCCTGATATTATTAAAGCTGCTGTAGACGACAATCAAATTATTGATCCTGCAGAACCTACTAACGAGTCTGAGGTTTAGATTAATTTAAAACTCGTCTTTTACATTAGATTTCATCCAATTTAAGCACGTTTTAAAGTCTTTAAAGATGTGCTCTTTTGGTATTAAATCAGGTATAATATCTATACGTTCCATCATATATTGTGGTTGCTTTAAGAGGTTAACAAACAAAACGTTTATGTCTTGTTTTCTTAAATCTACCAACACATCTTCCATTGCATATAAACCAGATTGATCCATATATTGCATACGTCCTAATCTAATTACTACTGTTCTTGCGGTACTTGGTATTTGCTCTGCTAGTTGCTGAAAATCGGAAGTTGACCCAAAAAACAGTGGTCCTTTTATGTGCTTAATAAATACTTCTTCTTTTAAAGTTGAAGGAAATCCAGTCTCATCTGACCAAGCTTCTTCTTTTAATAGTTTTACATCAGAACGTTCTGCGGTTAAGTCTCCTATTTTTTTCATAAACATTAAAGACGCAATTACTAAACCAATACCAACAGCATAAATTAGATCCCAAAAGGTAGATAAACCCAAAACTACTAACATAATTAATACTTCTGAGCTTAATTTTAATGGCCCCAATCTAATATCTTTTGGTAAGCTTGGTATTGCTTTAAGACCTTTATAGTCCATTACTCCAATACCAACTGTTATTAAAATACCTGCTAATACTGCAGCAGGAATTTTTGATGCTATAGATGAAAACGCTAACATAATTACTAGTAACATAACACCCGCAATCATACCAGATAATCTTGTTTTTCCACCAGCATTAATATTTACAACGGTTCTAATTGTAGCTCCTGCACCAGGAATACCACCAAACACTGCAGCAATTGTATTACCTATTCCTTGACCAATTAATTCTTTATTAGGTTTGTGTTTTGTTTTGGTCATATTATCTGCAACCACACTTGTTAAAAGCGAATCTATTGCACCCAATAATGCTAGTGTTAGTGCTGTAAAAATATAAGGTGTAATACTGCCTAATTTAAAAGTAGAAAATATTTCCCATTTTGGCATTGGAATACCATTTGGTATTTCTGAAATTGGTCTATATCCTAAATTAAAGCCATATGCAACGCCAGACACCACTATTAGAGCTACTAAAGTACTTGGTATTTTTTTAGTAATCCGTTTAAAACCAAATACAATAATAATAGTAGAAAGCGCCAAAATAAACTCTAACCAATTAATGTTTCTTAATGCTCTTGGCAATATTTTAAGCGCACCTAAAGTGCTTTTACCTACTTTTTCAGCCATGGTTTGTGATTCTTTTTTAATCTGATCTGGCGTTATTTTTTCTGCTCTTTCTATAGTTTCTTTAAAATTATCAAGTACCAAAATACCTTCTCCTGCTTCTTCTTTTAAAATATTTTCTAAAATAATTTCTTGTGCTTCCGGCTTAAAGGTCTCTACAAATGCTAAATCTTCTTTTGGATAATACCCAATTGAAGGTAAAATTTGTGTTAATAGTATTATTAAACCTATAGCGGTCATAAACCCAGAAACAACAGGATAAGGAATATATCTTATGTATTTTCCTAGTCCTAAAAATCCAAGACCAATTTGCATTATACCTGCTAAAATAAATACCGTTAAAATTGCGGGTAGTGCTTGTGCGACACTACCATCGTTTGCAGCAACAATTCCTGCTATAATTACCATAGATACAGCTGTCATTGGTGCTGTTGGTCCAGATATTTGAGTACTTGTACCACCAAACAATGCAGCAAAAAAACTAATAAAAATTGCGCCATATAAACCTGCTTCTGGTCCTAAACCTGATGAGACTCCAAAAGCAAGTGCTAAAGGTAACGCTACAATACCAGCTGTTATACCTCCAAATGCATCTCCTTTTAAATGTGCAAAAAACTTTTTCATAAATCTTTGAAAATTGATTGTTTACTAAATTACTGATTTTTATTCATTAAAAAAGCCGATACTAAAGTATCGGCTTTTATTAACATTTAATTAAGAGCTTGCTGTGTCTTAAAAATTGACAAATGCAATGACATTTATTTGGTCACGACTAGAGGTTTCAAAAAACTGATTCATGTAACCCAATTCTAATCTAAGCTTTTTAGAAAACTGATAACCTAAACCACCATATACTCTATTACGATCAAAAATTGAAGATTCTGTGTTTAAAAAAATCTCGTTATAAGCTGAAAGATACAACGGGTTTTTACCGTCTTCTTTATTTTGAAGTGGTAATTTAAAACCTAAAAAATATCTAAATCGCATTTTAAAATCGCTTTCTACAAAACGTTGCTCAAAACGATAACGATGACTTAAACCAACTTTACCAACTTTTTGCTTTGTTGTAAACTGCTGAAAAATTCGGTGTTCGTTTACGGATACTTTTTCATCTGTATCTCCAACATAATTTTCTGATAATATGTAACCGTAACCTAATAGTATGTTATTGTTGTTTTCGGTTAAATTATAACCAACTCCTGTACGTAAAAGTAATTGTTCTAAATCGCCTACAGCATCGTAATTTCTGTATTGGACTTCGTTATGAATATTCCAACCATTATTTAGTTTTTTACTACCAATATAAATTAGCCAGTTTCCTAGATCACTGTCCTGTCCTACTGCAAAAAAAGGCAACACTAACGCTAAAGTTAGTGTTGCTATTATATTTTTCTTTTTCAATTTAAATTTTCCCATCAAAGGTTGTTTTCTAGTTGTAAATTTCTACAGCTCCTGTATGTATGTCATACATACCACCAACTATTTTAATTTCGCCATTCTTTTCCATTTCTGATAAAATTGGGCTTTCAGCATGAATTCTTCCAATGGTTAATTTTACGTTAGTTTTAGATACTTCATTAACAAAATCTATGTTTTTAGAATTTCTTAAACTTTCATCTGCAGGCTCTTTTACTGCATTTACAGCTGGTGTAATCTTTGATAATAATGCTGTTAGGTTACCCATTTCTGCATGATCGCAAGCACCTTTTACTGCACCACATGCTGTGTGACCTAAAACCAACACTAACTTTGTCCCTGCTAATTTACAAGCAAATTCCATGCTTCCTAAAATGTCTACATTTACAAAGTTACCTGCTACACGTGCACTAAATATATCACCTATACCTTGATCAAAAATTAACTCTGATGAGACACGAGAATCTATGCAACTTAATATAGTTGCAAAAGGATATTGTCCAGTACTTGTGTCTTTTACTTGCTCTAGTAAATTACGATCTGCTTTTAAGCTGTCTTGAAATCTTTTATTTCCTTCTTGTAATAATTCTAATGCTTTATTTGGTGTAATTCCTGCTTGTGTTTCTTGTGTATGTGCTTTCATTTTTTTTTAATTTTATAATTTATGTTCAATTACTACGCTTGTAGTACTTGTTTTATTCTCCTGTTAACAATAACGAAACATTAAGTTTTTTAATTATATCCTTAACATTAATCGTCTTGTTTTGTCTTATTGTATCTACACACATCAAATTAATATTGTTTTTTGATGCATATTTAGAAATGTTATTAATTGCATTATCTCCTTTTTCAAATACATATTCAATTGTTTCTTTATTAGAAATAGTTTCTACATTTTGAATAGTATTAGATGTATTTGCGACTTTAAATGATTTAAGAGGTTGCTGTGATTGATTAATCAACTCGGTTACAAAATTGATGTTAGGGACATTTTTATCTTGATTTAAAATACCTAAAGAAATGTCTTGATTTGGCTGCAAAGAATTCTCTTCAGTAGCAATCATGATAACACCTTTGTGCTTTTTTAAAACAAAGTCAATTAAATTATCTCCTGTCAATTTTAGTGCTTTTGGCTTTCTTTTTCCTAACACAATGATATCTGGTTGATATTGATCAATATAGGCTTCAATTTCGTGTTTTAAATTACCAAAAGCAAATTTGTAATCAATATTTAAATCAAAGTCTTTTGCAATAGGCATAACTAAATTCTCGATATTTTTATTAGTCACAACATGTTCTTTATTAATAGAGCGCATTGCAGATAACTGACTATCTCTTTCTACTACATCTGTTGGTTTTATAACATGAAACAAGGTGATTTCGCCATCTATCATTTTGGCTAAACTAACAGTGCTTTTTAATACAGATTTTGCAGACTTTTTTAAGTCAGAAAGTACTAATATTTTATATTTATTATGTTTCATAACTTTAAATTTTAGGCTGTTTTAGGTCTTAGTTTAAAAAACTCGATAAAACTATCAGGATTTTCTACTATACCTCTTTCAGAAATTAATTGGATGTCAATATTTCGTTCTTTAGCTTTAAAAGCAAAATCATCTAAAATTTCGATAATATCATTATCAAGATACCTGGTTTTTCTAACATCTATTTCTAAGTATGTATCAATTGGTAAACTATCTAACTCTTTTAAAATTGCACCTTTGTTAAAGAAAGTAACCTCTTCTGCAAACGTCATTTTTATTCTGTGCTTACCATTACTCTTATCTTCAATGTGTAAGAAATGTGAATTTTGGTAACTCTTTATTAGAATAACTACAATACCAACTAGTAATCCTAATCCAATTCCCCAAAGTAAATCGATAAACACAATTCCTAAAACGGTAATTGTAAACGGTACAAATTGCTTCCATCCATAATCATACATCTTTTTAAATAAAGCTGGCTTGGCTAATTTATATCCAACAATTAAAAGGATTGCTGCTAAAACTGATAGTGGTATCATGTTTAGTAATCTAGGAATTAAAATTACAGAAATAAGTAATAAAAAACCATGAATAATTGCAGCTATCTTACTTCGTCCACCAGATTGTATATTTGCAGAACTACGTACAATTACTTGTGTAATAGGTAAACCTCCAATCATACCAGAAATAATATTACCAGTACCTTGTGCAAACAACTCTCTATTTGTTGGTGTTACATTTTTATGTGGATCTAATTTATCTGTAGCTTCAACACATAAAAGTGTTTCTAAACTAGCAACTAATGCAATTGTAAACGCTACAATCCAAACATCTATTCTAGTTATTGCTGCAAAATTAGGGAAACTAAATTGTCCTATAAAAGAGGCTGTATCTTCAGGAACTGGAACACTTACTAAGTGTGATTGTTCAATATTAAAAATCCCTGTTCCTTTAGTAAGGACATAAAAAACAATACCTATAACTACTGCTACTAAAGGACCTTGGACTAATTGAAAAATTCTTCCTTTTTTAGATAAAACTTTATCCCATAGCAGTAAAATTGCTAAACTAATTATACCTATTAATGCAGAACCTGGAGTTATGTGATTTACAGCATTAATGATTTCTGAAAACGTGTTTTCTCCATCAATTTGGAAAAACTTAAAGTCTCCAGATGGATCTGGATCATATCCAAAAAAGTGTGGTATTTGCTTTAAAATAATTATAAGTCCAATTCCTGTTAGCATGCCTTTAATTACCGAAGAAGGAAAATAATATCCTATAATTCCGGCTTTTAAAATCCCAAAAACAATTTGAATAACTCCTCCTAATACAACTGCTACCAAAAAGTTTTGGTAACCTCCTAATGACCCAATTGCTGTTAAAACAATTGCTGCTAATCCTGCTGCAGGACCACTAACACCTATTTTAGAGCCACTTAAAGATCCTACTATAATTCCTCCTATTATTCCTGCTATTAATCCTGAAAAAAGTGGTGCTCCACTTGCTAAAGCAATACCTAAACATAATGGTAATGCTACAAAAAATACGACTATACTCGCTGGTAAGTCATTTTTTAATGTTTTAAACATATTATAATGATTTTTTACTATTAACTTTTGGCTAATAGTTGTTTTAAAAAAAATGAATTTTGGCTAGATGTAGCCTTTTAAATCGAAGACTTTATGAAAAGTCTGGTGGTGGAGAAATTAAATTTAGATGTGGTTTAGGATATGTTTTGAAACCATGTCCTAGGTTTATTTCTGTTTTTGAAGTTAAAAAAACTATAATATCAGAATTAAAATTCTCGAAAAGTACTTCTATTTCTTTATTCTTTTCGTTTCCTTTTTCTTCTTCCTCATCAGAAATGTCATAAAAAAAGGAAACATCTATAGAATCGTCAATAACAATCAATATTGATGGTAACGTAATCGTTGCCATAAATAATAATGTAAAGAAAATTGAGATGTTCTTTTTAAGCATTTTGTTAGTGTTAGAAATACAAATATAAAATTATAGCACTACTAAAGTGTTAAAGAATAACTAAAAAACGTTCAACAGTTTAATGTCGTCGCCTATTACCCATCCTATTTTACCGTTTTGAAGTCTTATTTTTTTCCAATTAGACATGGTATCTAATACTTGTACCTTAGTGCCTTCGTGTAAAACAAAAGTGTTTTCACTTGCTAGGTTAGGGTCTGTTTTCACTTCTGTTTCTTGAGCAAAAACAATAGCTGGATTATTTTTTTTATCTAATCCATTTTTCTGAAATGCTAAACTTATACTAATCAAAGACAGAAACAAAAACGCAAAACTAGATACAAATGACACACGTTTTTTAGACGTGTTATAAGTAAAATAATACATGATAAATAAAACAACAAAAAGCACCATTAGTACAATTGCTAGTTTTGCCCAATTATCATAAGATAATGCGTGAGTTATTTTATTAAAAAACTTAGATAATCCTAATTCTGGGATAGTTTGTATAGCATCTACCATCATACTTTTAGTATATGCTATGTTATTTAAAACCTCTTTATCGTTTGGTTTTAGTTGTAATGCTTTTTCGTAATAATAAATACTTGGGGCAATATTATTAAGCTTATAATTGGCATTACCAAGATTAAAATACAACTCTAATGAATGTTGTTTGGTTTCTAAAATAGATTCGTATTTAACAATTGCTTCAGCATATTTTTTTTGATTATATAGTGTGTTTGCTTCCTCAAAAACAGTAGTGTTTTGAGCAGCTATGCTTCCAAAGAAAAAAAGAAATATGTAGAGTATGTTTTTCATGTTCACTTTCTGCAAAAGCGGTAATCTCTTTTATAAATACCGTTTAATAATTTTAATACTAAAATAATCTAAAGATTCCTGCCTACACAGGAATGTCGTTATTTAATTTGTTTATCTATTAAGTTAATTGTTTTTGCTGCTTTGTCATAATCCTGCTTCATCGTTACGGTTGTTATTGGAGAGTATCGTGCCAAGTCACAACTTTCTAAAAGGGTTTCAAACTCTGAAACTACAGCTGTATCTACCTCTCTTTCGGTTAATAAAATCTTGATTTTATCTTTACTTAAATCTGACGTCTCTATACTTAATCTTCCTTTTAAATAGTTATGTAACGCTTTTTCTAAAGCAATATAAAACGCTTCTTTTTTACCTAATGCTTTTTTAGCTTCGCCTAAATATTTTCTAGATAATTTATCTGCTCTTCTAACTCTATTTCCTACAACATCAGCACTTCTCTCATCACGTTTTCTTCTGTAAACTAACGCTAATGGTATAGCTAATAATGGTGCAAATACGCTAGTCCAAAATAAAGGCGAATTGAAAAAAGTTTCTTTTTGTGTAGATACAAAACTGGTTTTAGTTTTTACAAAAGCAAATTGATTTTCGTTTAAAACAGTAGGTTGGTTATTAGTACCTGTAAGTGGTAAATTATTATCGGCTTCTGCGTAAATAGGACCTTCTAAAACATTAATAATAATATCTTCAGTGCTAATTTGTCTGTAAGTTTCTGTCTTTAAATCGAAATAAGAAAAATGCATTGGCGGAATTGGAAACTTTCCTTTGTACTGAGGGACAATTGTATAACTATCCGAAATCTTTCCTTGCATACCTGATAGGTTTGTGCGCACATTTTCCTGATGTTCAGGCTCGTAAACCTCTAAAGTACTTGGTGTTTTTAACTTTGGTAATTGAAATAGTTTTAGGTTTCCTCTCCCCGAAACCTCAACTTTAG
>JALZUT010000197.1 GCA_023300575.1 Olleya sp. | reverse complement strand
GTTAGTTAGTATTTATTGTTAATCGATTATTTTTTAGTTTGTCGAAATGTGTTAAAATTAATTTCAGCAGGTAATATAGTATAACACCTAAAGGAATTGCAGTAAGTGTCCATCCTACAGTACCACAAAGCAACTCGTAAGATAATTTTTTGGCTGTAGTCCAAAAACTAAAGTCATAACTAGCTTTAATCTCTTCAAAGGTTAACAATGTGTGCTTTGTTCCAAAAACACTTCCTCCTAAATTTATAAATGGAATTAGCACCAAGTATTTTAAAGGTCCTACAATATAACTAAAAGCTATCATTATTGGTAAATTGAGCTTAAAAGGCAAAGCTATACAAGTTAAAGCTATGGTAGTAATTCCAAATATCGGAAAAAATGAAACTAGGGTTGAAACTACTATACTTAATGCTAATTGTTTTGGTGTTAACCCTTGCTTAAGCAATGCCTTAAATTTCTGCCATATTTTAATAAATATAGATTTCATTTGTTATGACTGATTATTATTTGAAATGAATTGAGCATTATAATCTATAAGACCTCCTTTACGCATTGTACTTAATACGTTGCTAACTGTTTGTCTTGATGTATTTGTTAGGTTTGCAACATCTTTATGAGAGAGTAAGTTTTTAGCGATTAAACCACCTTCTGTATGTTTTGTGCCAAACTCTTCTAAATAGTCTGAAATAAATTCTCTAATCCGTGTAGAACTATCTTTATATAACAAGTCATGAAGTCTTCGCTCTAATTTTCGAATGCGTAGTCCATAAATTTTAAGTATTCCATTCTTGAGTGACTTATGTTTTTTCATAAGTCTTTCCATTTCTTCAGAATCTATATAACAAATTATACAATCTTCTAAAGCATATGGCACCTCTTCGGTAGCGGCTTCTTTGTTGTAAAGCCCAAGCTCACCAAAAATATTGCCTTGTTTTACAATATATTTTACGGTGTTATTTGAAGTATTTACAATTTTTACGCTACCTCTTTTTAGAAAGAAAACACTATCCTTGTGCGCGTCATCTGTTATAATAGATTGTCCTTTTTCAATATTGTCCATTTCAAGAATCTCACAGATACTCATCATATTGGACATGCCTAGTTTTTTAAAAAGGTTGAATCCTTCTAAAAACCAGTATTTTGTAATTGTTTTCAATTATCTTATAGTTTAAAGTATCTATCAAATATAAAAAATTAACATTTACATGAGTGTAATTATTTTTTGATAGTTACTTGGCACGACATCTATCCGTGTTTTCTTATAAAATTATCCACGATTGACCTCCTCCATTTTACGAACTGGTCATAACTAGAAATTCTGAGCTGCTTTTATTGATTTTAATGTATTCATTGAGAGACATATCTCCCAATGAACTATGTGGTCTAAAGCTGTTATAATCTTCTCTCTAATTATCACTTATTTTTTTGTCGTTGTCTTTGGCTAATTTTTAAATACTTCCTGTTAAACAAAATATATCTAATATTAAAAAATATCACTTGTTGTACCTAGAGAAAAAAAAGAAAGGCTCCTGATTTGTCAGAAGCCTTATTAGTAGCGGGAACTGGACTCGAACCAGTGACCTTCGGGTTATGAGCCCGACGAGCTACCTACTGCTCTATCCCGCGATGTTTAATCTGAAATATTTTACTTAGCTTTTAACTCTCGGCTCATAATACCGACCAAATCATTTCGGACTGCAAATATACAATGCTTTTTAGATATTGCAAGTATATTTTACAAATTTTTATTGTTCAATATTAATAGCTTCAAAATCAACCAATACTGCTTCCTCAAATTGCGGTGTGACTTGTATTGGATTACAACATACTTCGCAATCCTCTACATAAGTTTGTCTTGAAACGCTTGGATCAAGTAACATAGAAATAGTTTCCCAACAATAAGGACATTGAAAATGATGTTCGAACATAATCTTATACCATTTATTAATTGGTATTATTTTTTAGCAAAAAAATAGTCAACCAAAGGTTGACTATTTTTATATCTATTTTTTAATATTATTTAATCTTTATCTGCAAATCTTTCGTCATCTATAAACAATGTCATCTTATTTGGTCTGTTATTAACTACTGTAGTATAGTTATTGTTTAGTTGATTGTCACTAACCATTAATAAAGATAATTTAGATAGATGTGTCAATTCAAAAGGTAAAGACCCGGTTAAATTATTACTAGATAAGACAAGCTCTTCAAGATTTGTTAACTCTACAATACTCTCAGGGATTTCGCCATCTAATTGGTTATCTATTAGGCTTAAGACTTTTAAATCTTTTAAGTTGCTTATCCAGTAAGGTATGTTTCCTTCTAAAAAGTTACTTCCTAATTCTAACCTTTTTAGGTTTATTAAATTTGAGATTTCTGTGGGAATTTGACCTGTAAACAGATTACTATGCAGTACTAAAAATTCTAGATTTGGTAAGTCTCCAATCCAATTTGGAATATTACCTTCAAATTGATTTAAAAATAATTGTAATGAGTATAACTTTTTTAAGCTTGAAATACTTTGAGGCAAAGTCCCTTTTAGTTTATTAAAACTTAAATTAAGCACCTTTAAATGTGATAAGTTTCCAATTTCTGATGGAATATTACCTTGAAGATTATTATACGTTAAGTTTAAGCTTACTACTTTAGAGTCTATAATAGTAACACCATGCCAGGTTTCTATTGGTTGGTTAAGATCCCAACTAGTAGTCCACTCTACTCCATTAGTTTGGTTATAAAGTGCTAGTAAAGCTTCTTTTTCTGAACTTGATATACTTGCAAAAGAAAAACATGTAAAAAGTAAAAAGACTAAGATTAGTTTTAAGTGCTTCATAGATTATCGGTTTTATTTACAGGATAACTTGAAGTAAATGTATATAAGACTTGGCTTAAAAACAAATTATTTCGATTAAGTGCTTAAAATTTTAACATTTAGATGTCTGGAAGTATCTTTTAATCGAAAAAGAAAAAAATAAAACAAATCATTCTACTTCTTTATATAAAAAGTATCCTAGATTTTCAAGACATTTATATTGAAAATATTAAAACTGAACATTCAATAACTCTCCACTTAATTGAAGTACTTGTAACTCAGCTAACTTAGCTTGATATTTAGCTTGATTTCTGCTTAACTCTGCATTTAATAAATTAAGCTGAGCTTGTCTAAATTCGATTGAATCAACCTGTCCAATTTTAAATTGTTCTTGCGTACGTGCAAAATTACTTTGCGAAGTCAAAATATTACTTTCTTGAATGTTATAGATATTCAATTTATTTTGATAATCGTCCCAAGTATTATTAAAATCGCGTTCTATACCTATTAAAATGTTTTCTTTTTGAAGCTGTTGTGTTTCTAAATTTACTTTTGCGTTTTTTACTCTAGTTATTGTGCTTCCTCCATCAAATAAATTCCAAGATAAATTTAGTCCGCCAGACAACCCTACATTTGTTGATACAGTTACGAAAGCTGCTGCATTGTTATTATTTTGATTCCAACCATAAGTACCAACTAAACCAATTCTTGGTAGGTATGCAGATTTACCTGACTTAATATCTAATTGACTTATTTCTATATTTTTATTTGTTTGGAGTAATGCTACATTGCGTTGTTTCGCTTTTTGAAACAAACTGTCCTTCTGGAACTGTAAAGTAAAGTTGATATTGGTATCAACATTAAAGTCAACATTAATTGCATTACCTAAAACAACATTTAAATCACGCTTTGCATTTTTTAATTCCTGATTGGCATTTATAACATTAATGCTGTCGTTATTAATGTCTACTTCAGCATTTAACACTCCTAATTTTGAGTTTTGACCATAATCAAATTGATATTGTGCGCGTAGCAATCTTTCTTTAGAAACTTCTAAAGCTTGACCCAAAGTCAGTTTGTTTTCTGTTAATTGTGCCACACTATAATAGACAGAAAATAGCTGAATTATAGTGTTTTCAATTGTTTCTCGTGCTTG
>JALZUT010000196.1 GCA_023300575.1 Olleya sp. | reverse complement strand
ATAAAGAAGAAAATATTGTATTTGACGATATCGTTGAAGCAAAAGTTATTATAAAATTTTAATTCAAGTAGAGTTATGGAAAATATGGCATTAATTGAATCGTTCTCAGAGTTTAAAGACGATAAATTAATAGATCGTGTCACGCTAATGGCTATTTTAGAGGATGTATTTAGAAATGCATTGAAAAAGAAGTTTGGAGATGACGATAATTTTGATATTATTATAAATCCTGATAAAGGAGATTTAGAGATTTGGAGAAACCGTGTAGTTGTTGGAGATGGAGAAGTAGAAGAACCAAATCAAGAAATAACGTTAACCGAAGCTAGAAAAATTGAACCTGATTTTGAAGTTGGAGAAGATGTCTCTGAAGAGGTTAAATTAATAGACTTAGGACGTCGTGCAATTTTAGCATTACGCCAAAATTTGATTTCAAAAATCCACGAGCATGATAACACCAACATATACAAACAATTTAAAGAATTAGAAGGGGATTTATATACTGCAGAAGTACATCACATACGTCACAGAGCAGTTATTTTATTAGATGATGATGGTAATGAAATTATTTTACCAAAAGACAAGCAAATACCTTCAGACTTTTTTAGAAAAGGAGATAACGTAAGAGGAATTATTGATAGTGTTGACCTAAAAGGAAACAAGCCAGCAATAATTATGTCTAGAACATCACCAAAATTTTTAGAAAAATTATTCGAATCAGAAATCCCTGAAGTGTTTGACGGTTTGATTACTATTAAAAATGTAGTTAGAATCCCTGGTGAAAAAGCAAAAGTAGCTGTAGATTCTTATGATGATAGAATTGATCCAGTTGGTGCTTGTGTAGGGATGAAAGGATCAAGAATACATGGTATTGTTCGCGAATTAGGTAATGAAAACATAGATGTAATTAATTATACTACCAATTTAAATTTATATATTACGCGTGCCTTAAGTCCAGCAAGAGTAACATCAATTAAGATTGATGAAGAAAATAAACGCGCAGAAGCAATCCTTAAACCAGAGGAAGTTAGTAAAGCAATTGGTAGAGGTGGTCACAACATTAGATTAGCGGGTCAATTAACTGGTTATGAAATTGATGTACTAAGAGAAGGTGCAGAAGAAGATGTAGAATTAAGAGAGTTTTCTGATGAAATCGAAGATTGGGTGATTTCAGAATTTAGTAAAGCAGGTCTTGATACAGCTAAAAGTATTTTAGAACAAGATTTAGTAGACTTAGTAAAAAGAACAGACTTAGAAGAAGAAACAATTTTAGATGTTATTAGAATTCTTAAGGAAGAATTCGAAGATTAACATATATTTGAAAAAAAGTAAGGTTAAAGGCAATTTATGGCTGAAACAATTAGATTAAACAAGGTATTACGTGAGCTTAACATCTCTCTTGATCGCGCTGTAGAATTTTTAGATTCTAAAGGTGTCGATATAGAGAAGCGTCCTACTACCAAAATTTCAGAAGAGACTTATAAGATTCTTTCGGATGAATTTCAAACAGATGCCAACAAAAAGATGGCGTCTCAAGAAGTTAATGATGCAAAGAATAAAGAAAAGGAAGTACTTCGAATTAAGCGTGAAAAAGAGCTAGAGGAAAAGCGTAGAGCTGAAGAAGTAAGAGCTGCACAACAAAAAAAGGAGGAAGAAGAAGTTGTAAAGGCTTCCAAAACCCTTTCTGGACCTAAAAAAGTTGGCAAAATCGATTTAGATGCTAGTAAAAAAGCTAAAAAAGTGGATGCCAAAGTTGAAAAAGCGCCTGCTAAAAAAGCCGAAACACCTAAAGCAGAAAAGCCTAAAGCCGAAACCAAAAAAATTGGAGCTGAAAAAGTTGAAACAAAAAAAGTTGGAGCTAAAAAAGTTGAAACTGAAAAAGCAACAACTAAAGCTAAAGAAGAATCAACAGCTAGCAAAGAAGAGGATGCTTCTAAAGAGCCAGTTGAAGAAACTTTAGAAACAAAATACACAAAACTTTCTGGGCCAAAAATAGCTGGTGTTAAAATTGATTTATCACAGTTTAATAAGCCTAAAAAGAAAAAAGAAGATACTAAAAAGGACGACAACGCTAATAAAAAGAAACGTCGTCGTATTTCTAAACCTGGTGATAATAGACCTAATTCTGGAGGTCAAAGAAGCGGTGGAAACGATCGCTTTAAAGGAAGAAAGCCAGCAGGAGGACGTAAGCCAATTGTAAAAGTAGAACCTAGCGAAGAAGATGTACAAAGACAAGTTCGCGAAACTTTAGAAAAACTTCAAGGGAAGTCTTCCAAAGGGAAAGGTGCTAAATATAGAAGAGAAAAAAGAGAACAACATAGAGAACAAACAGAAATCGATCAACAAATCGAAGCTGCAGAAAGTAAAATTCTAAAAGTAACAGAATTTGTAACTGCAAATGAGATTTCTACAATGATGGATGTTCCTGTTACCCAAATTATTTCTGCTTGTATGTCTTTAGGAATGATGGTAACTATGAATCAGCGTTTAGATGCTGAAACAATAGCTATCGTAGCAGAAGAGTTTGGATATAAAACAGAATTTGTTACTGCGGACATAGAAGAATCTATTGAAGAGGTTCAAGATAAACCAGAAGATTTAGTAACACGTGCGCCAATTGTTACAGTAATGGGTCACGTAGATCATGGTAAAACATCTCTTTTAGATTATATACGTAAAGAAAATGTTATAGCAGGAGAGTCTGGAGGTATCACACAGCACATTGGTGCTTATGGTGTAGAGCTAGATAATGGTCAAAAAATAGCATTTTTAGATACGCCAGGTCACGAAGCCTTTACGGCAATGCGTGCTCGTGGAGCTCAAGTAACAGATATAGCAATTATTGTAGCTGCAGCAGATGACGATATTATGCCTCAAACAAAAGAAGCAATCTCACACGCACAAGCAGCAGGAGTACCAATAGTATTTGCAATTAATAAAATAGATAAGCCGGACGCTAATCCAGAAAAGATTAAAGAAGGTTTAGCACAAATGAATTTACTTGTCGAAGATTGGGGAGGAAAAATCCAATCCCATGATATTTCTGCTAAAGTAGGAACAGGAGTAAAAGAATTATTAGAAAAAGTATTACTTGAAGCCGAGTTATTAGAGCTTAAAGCTAATCCTAATAAACCAGCAATAGGAACAGTCGTAGAAGCCTTTTTAGATAAAGGTAGAGGATATGTGTCTACAGTATTAGTTCAAGCTGGTACTTTACGTGTAGGAGATTACGTTCTTGCAGGTAAAAATAGTGGTAAAGTAAAGGCAATGCAAGACGAACGTGGACATGACGTTTTAGAAGCAGGTCCATCAATACCAGTATCAATACTTGGTTTAGATGGTGCACCACAAGCAGGAGATAAGTTTAATGTATTTGCAGACGAGCGAGAAGCGAAGCAAATTGCAACCAAGCGTATGCAACTACAACGTGAGCAGGATGTAAGAACTACTAAGACATTAACACTTGCAGAGATTGGACGTCGTATAGCACTTGGTACATTTAAAGAATTAAACATCATCTTAAAAGGAGATGTGGATGGTTCAGTAGAAGCGTTAACGGATTCGTTCCAAAAATTATCTACAGAAGAAATTCAAGTTAACATACTTCACAAAGGTGTTGGAGCAATTACAGAAAGTGATGTCTTGTTAGCAACAGCTTCAGATGCCATTATAGTTGGATTTAATGTACGTCCAGTAGGAAATGCGCGTACTATAGCAGATAGAGAAGAAGTTGATATTAGAACGTATTCTATTATCTATGATGCTATTAACGATCTTAAAGATGCAATGGAAGGTATGTTATCTCCAGAGCTTAAAGAAGAAGTTACAGGTACTGCAGAGATTAGAGAAATGTTTAAAGTATCTAAAGTGGGTACAATTGCAGGTTGTATGGTCATGAATGGTAAGATCTTTAGAAACTCTCAAATACGTTTAATTAGAGAAGGAGTTGTAACCTTTACAGGTGAATTAGAATCGCTTAAACGATTTAAAGATGACGCTAAAGAAGTAGCTAAAGGATACGATTGTGGTATGCAAATAAAGAATTACAACGACATTAATGTTGGTGATGTAATCGAAGCATTCCATGAAGTAGAGGTGAAGAAAAAACTAAAATAATTAAGTGTAGTTTTCAAACATAAAAAAAGCGATTCAAAATTATTTTGAATCGCTTTTTTGTTTTCTTTAATCCTACAAGGTTTAACAAACCTTTATGTTTCAAATAAAATTTACTCTTTTTCCTTTTTAGGCTTAAAAATAAAAGCATTTATAAATTTCTTTTGGACATCAATTAAAGCACGATCGGCTTGTAGTCTAGTCCTAAAACTACCAACCCAAATTTTCCAATTTGGTTCTTCATAAACCAACTGAGATTTCCATTTTCCAACAGCAGTATCAAACATAGATTTAGTGCTTTCTGCTACGTCACGTGTACCATAATAAATCTGAATTTTATAGCGATCACTATTTTTTTCATCTTTATTTATCTCTTTTTTAAGTGCTAATAATTCATTTATTGTTGGGTCTTCATTTATTACAACTGTGCCTTGCTGTGCAACGCCAAGACTGTAAAAACCTAATGTAAATAAGGCTATTAAGTAGGTGTTTAAAAAGTATTTGTTTTTCATTTTAAAATATATTTAGTGCAAATGTAAAAGTATTAAACTTAAAAGGATGTAAATTTATTATTTAGAATATCTCTAAATTAGTAATTAAGACTTCTTTAAGATTTTAAAAATCGACTTTAAGTATTACTTTTGCGTAGCATTTTTATAAGTGTATTTTTTTATTTAAACATGAAAAAATCATACCAAAGTTTAGAAGTAAATTCAAGATATAATATGAAACAGGTGATTCACCGCAAGTTAAGCGCTAATTTTCTTCAATTAAGCTTAATTTTTTTACTAGCATTTTCTACTTCGCTTTTTGCTCAAGAAGGCGACCCTGTAGAAGGGAAAAAGTTATTTAGAGCTAATTGTGCATCATGCCATAAGTTAGATGGTAAAATGACTGGACCTGCTCTGCGTAATGTAGAAACGCGTCTAGTAGAGGAGGGTTTAGATAGAGCATGGATATACGCATGGGTAAAAAACAGCTCAGGTGTAATTAAATCTGGTGATGCGTATGCAAACAAGATTTATAATGAGTATAAAGGTGCAGCAATGACTGCGTTTCCGCAGTTCTCTAATACTGATATAGATAATATTTTAGCCTATACTGCTGAGGTTAAGAAGCCAGTAGTAGTTGAAACTCCTAAAGGGGTTCCAGTTCAAAGTGGAAATTCAAACAAATTAATATTAGGTGCTTTAGCGTTATTATTCGCTTTATTGGCAATAGCATTATTTCTAGTTAACAAAACATTACGTCGCTTTGCAGATGATAAAGGTGTTGCATTAGCAGAAAAAACAAAACGTACTCCAATCTGGAAAGTCTTTATTCAAAATCAATTTTTAGTACTAGTTAGTACTATTATACTAATGTTAGCAAGTGCTTATTTTGTATATGGTTTCTTTATGCAAGTTGGTGTTAATCAAGGATACGAGCCAGTGCAGCCAATACATTTCTCTCACAGAATACATGCTGGAGAAAATGGAGTAGATTGTAAATACTGTCACTCTTCTGCTAGAGTAAGTAAACATTCAGGAATCCCTTCTCTTAATGTATGTATGAATTGTCACAAAACAATATCTAATGTTGTTGATGAGACACAAGCAAAAGGACTTAGTGAGTATGGTGTTAATTACAACAGCGAAATTGAAAAGCTATATAAGGCTTCAGGTTGGAATGTTGAAGAGCAAGATTACACAGAAACACCTTCGCCGGTTAAATGGATTCAAATACATAAATTACCTGACTTCGCCTATTTTAATCACTCGCAACACGTAGTGGTTGGAGGTATAGAATGTCAAACATGTCATGGTCCAATTGAAGAGATGGAAATTGTATCTCAGCATGCACCATTAACAATGGGTTGGTGTATTAACTGTCATAGAGAGACTAACGTTAAAGTAAAAGATAACGCTTATTATACTAAGATACATGAACAATTGTCTAAGAAGTATGGTGTAGAAAACCTTACTGCAGCACAAATGGGAGGACTAGAATGTGGTAAGTGTCACTACTAAAATAAAGTTCTAGTAATTCTCGATAAATCGGGAATCTCATTAAGAGAAAATAAAGAGTATCACACTGAGCGTAGTCGAAGTGTAAAATAAATTAACAAGAAATAAATTCAATTATATAATATGTCATCAAACAAGAAATACTGGAAAAGTGTTGAGGAGCTAAAAGATAGCTCTATTGTTGAGACGCTAAAACAAAACGAATTTGTTCAAGAAATTCCTACTGATGAGTTCTTAGGTGATAAGGAAACATTAGAGAGTTCTTCAACATCACGTCGTGATTTCTTAAAGTATGTTGGTTTTAGTACAGCAGCTGCTTCTTTAGCAGCATGTGAAGGACCAGTAGTAAAATCTATTCCGTACGTAGTACAACCTGATAGAATTATTCCTGGAGTTGCAAATTACTATGCAACAACTATTGCTAATGGATTTGATTTTGCAAGTGTTTTAGTTAAGACTCGTGAAGGTCGTCCAATTAAGATTGAAAATAACACACTAGCTGCAACTAATGGTCATGCTAATGCTAGAGTTAATGCTTCGGTTTTAGATTTATATGATAATAAGAGAGTACAGGGTCCTAAGAAAGGTGGTAACGCTATTACTTGGTCAGATTTTGATGCAGAAACGACTCAAGCTTTAAATGGGTTAAAAGATTCAGGTAAGCAAATCGTATTGTTAACTCAAACGTATGCAAGTCCATCGACTTCTAAATTAGTAGCTCAGTTTTCTCAAAAATACGGTAATGTAAACCATGTGGTTTATGATGCGGTTTCAGAGTCTGCAGCTTTAGATGCTTACCAAGCTATTTATGGTGAGCGAGGATTAGCTAATTACGATTTTGAAAAAGCAATGACAATTGTATCTGTTGGAGCAGATTTCTTAGGAGATTGGCAAGGAGGAGGATTTGATGCTGGATATTCTAAAATGCGTATCCCTACAAACGGAAAAATGTCACGTCATATTCAGTTTGAATCAAATATGTCATTATCCGGCGCAAACGCAGATAAGCGTGTGCCATTAACACCAAGTCAACAAAAACAAGCTTTAGCTAAATTACATAGTTTACTAGTTGGTGGATCTGTATCAACAGACTTACCTGCTAATATTGAAGCAGCAGTTCAAAAAGCAGCTTCACAGTTAATTAAAGCTGGAAGTAATGGTGTATTAGTAACCGGTCTACAAGATGTAAACGCACAGACTGTTGCTTTAGAAATAAATAAAAAATTAGGAAGCAAAGCTTTTGATCCTAAAACACCGATAAAGACACGTCAAGGTAATAACAAAGCAGTACAGACTTTAATTTCAGATATGAAATCTGGTAAAGTTGGAGCAATTATCATGAGTGGTGTTAACCCAATGTACACTTTACCTAATGCAAAAGACTTTGCAGAAGGATTAAAAAATACAAGTTTATCTGTAGCATTCACTTCTAAAGAAGATGAAACTGCTATAGTAGTACAATATATCGCAGCAGCACCTCATTATTTAGAATCTTGGGGAGATGTTCAATTTAAAAAAGGACATTATGCGTTAATGCAACCAACTATTCGTCCTTTGTTTGATACAAGACAATTTCAAGATGCTTTATTAAAGTGGAATGGAAATGATGTTGCATTAAACGATTACATCAAAACGACTTGGAGTGATTCTATCCTTAATGGTGGATCATATAACAAAGCATTACATGATGGTGTTTTTGTAAACGAAAGTAAATCTATATTAACTACTGAGGAAGTTGAACAGGATGAAACACCAGCAGGAAATGCTGCAAGAGCTTTAGCAGCTTCTGCAAAAGGAAGAGGTGTTGAGTTAACTTTATATTCTAAAGTAGGAATGGGAGATGGTCAACAAGCCAATAACCCTTGGTTACAAGAGTTTCCAGATCCAATTACTAGAACGTCTTGGGACAATTACTTAACAGTATCAAAATCTGATGCAAAAGCTTGGGGTATTGTTAATGAAAACGAAGCAACAGGTGCATTAAACGGAAGTTATGTAACTCTTACAGTAAAAGGTTTAGAGTCTTTAACTGTTCCAGTAATTATTCAACCAGGTCAAGCAAAAGGATCTGTTGGTTTAGCGTTTGGATACGGTAGAAGTTCAGAAAGTATTAAGCCAGAAATGCAAACTGGTAAAAATGCATTTAAGCTTTACAACGATTTTAATACAGTACAAAACGTTACTATAGAGCTTGCTACTGGAATGCACGAATTTGCATGTGTACAGTTACAGAATACGTTAATGGGACGTGGTGATATTATAAAGGAAACGACTTTAGAAGTTTTTAATACAAAAGATAAGCATTACTGGAATGAAGTACCAATGGTATCTTTAAACCACCAAGAAACACCAGTAACATCTCCTGATGTAGATTTATGGGATTCTTTTGATCGTTCAATTGGACATCACTTTAACTTATCTATAGATTTAAATGCGTGTACAGGATGTGGTGCTTGTGTAATTGCATGTCATGCAGAAAACAATGTGCCAGTTGTAGGTAAAGAAGAAATTAGACGTAGTCGTGATTTACATTGGTTACGTATTGATAGATACTATTCATCTGAAGATACTTTTGCTCAGGATGATGCTAAAAAAGAAGGGTTCTCTGGTTTATTTGGAGATAACGGTTCTTTAGGTGGATTCGGAGAGTTAGAAGATCCTGCAGATAATCCACAAGTTGCATTTCAACCTGTAATGTGTCAGCATTGTAACCATGCTCCTTGTGAGACGGTTTGTCCAGTTGCTGCAACAGTACATGGTAGACAAGGTCAAAATCACATGGCATATAACAGATGTGTTGGTACAAGATACTGTGCAAACAACTGTCCTTATAAAGTAAGACGTTTTAACTGGTTCTTATATAACGGAAATGACGAGTTTGATTACCACATGAATAACGATTTAGGTCGTATGGTAATTAACCCAGATGTGACTGTTCGTTCTAGAGGTGTAATGGAAAAATGTTCTATGTGTATTCAAAAAACACAAAAAACAATTCTTGACGCTAAACGAGACGGACGTGTTATTAAAGATGGCGAATTCCAAACCGCTTGTTCTGCTGCATGTAGCAATGGTGCAATGAATTTTGGAGATATTAACGATAAAGACAGTAAAGTTGCAAAACTTTTAAAAGACGATCGTATGTATCACTTATTAGAAAGTGTTGGTACTAAACCTAATGTTCAGTATCATACTAAAGTGAGAAACATAAAAGAAGCATAAAAAGATTAATTAATAAACAATTATAAAAGGATTATGGCGTCTCATTACGAAGCACCTATTAGAAGACCTTTAGTTACTGGCGAGAAATCGTATCATGATGTAACTGTAGATATTGCTGCTCCTGTAGAAGGAAGAGCAAACAAACAATGGTGGATTGTGTTTTCAATTGCTCTTGTAGCTTTTCTTTGGGGAATAGGTTGTATTATTTACACCGTTTCTACAGGAATCGGAACTTGGGGTCTAAACAAAACAGTAAACTGGGCTTGGGATATCACTAACTTTGTTTGGTGGGTTGGTATTGGTCACGCAGGAACATTAATTTCTGCAGTACTATTATTATTCCGTCAAAAATGGAGAATGGCAATTAACCGTTCTGCA
>JALZUT010000195.1 GCA_023300575.1 Olleya sp. | reverse complement strand
GTACGTATATATACGTACATAGTTTATTGGTAGTCAATGTTTTGAGTGGTATTTTTTGTTTTATTTTTCTTACAATTTTAAGTTGTTAAACGTTATAAATGTTCTTTTTATCGAAAAAACAGTTGAAAACGCTTTTTTTTATTGGTAGTTAAATTTTGAGGCTCTTTTTATCTATATATTTGGCATGCTATTAATCAATAAAATATATTCACAATGAAAAAATTATTTTTCAGCGCAGCTGCGCTTATGTGTGGAACAATGATGTTCGCACAATCAAACAACAGTACTGTTGATCAAGTCGGGAGTGGAAACTCCAACACTGTTACTCAAACAGGAATGACTAACGATTCAGATGTTGACTCTTTAGGAGACAATAACACAGCAACAGTAACACAAACAGGGGACAACAACCAAGCAGAAGTACATCAAGGTTTTAGTACTGACCCATCAATTCAAGACGATAACACAGGTTCTGTTATCCAAACAGGAGACAGCAACATTGGACAGATCGCTCAGTATGGAAGTACTGTAGATGGATCTGACGACAACAACTCTGCAATTACACAAACAGGAGACAATAACATGTCTTTCAATCAACAAGATGGAGATTTAAACGGATCTACCCAAGATCAAACAGGAAACAACAATGATTCTGATGTAGATCAAGAAGGTAATTCTAACACATCTGATGATGATCAAGAAGGAGATGATAATTCTTCTACTGTTGATCAATTAGGAGATTCTAATGCTTCTACTGTTTTACAACAGGGTAATATGAATGATTCTGATGTTTCTCAAACAGGAGATAACAATACTTCTACTGTTTGGCAAGGTACACCAGCAGGAAACATGAACGATAGTGATGTTTCTCAAACAGGAGACAATAATGTTTCTTTTGTTTGGCAAGATGATGGAGACGGTAATGTTTCTGATGTAGACCAAACAGGAGATAACAATGATTCTGATGTAGACCAATGGGGTAGTTTTAACAACTCTGACGTTGATCAAGATGGTAACGGAAATGTGTCTGCTTTAAATCAAGGGTATTTCGGAGACAACAACATAAGTGTTGTAGATCAAAATGGAGATAACAACACGTCTGACGTAAATCAAGATAACGATTTAGGTGGCGGAAATGACTCTTCAGTTACTCAAACAGGAGATGATAATAACTCTGATGTAGATCAAGATGGTGAAACTAACATAAGTGATGTTGACCAAGTAGGAAATCTTAATGATTCTGATGTAGACCAAGATGGAGACATGAATGATTCTGACGTAGATCAAAATGGAGACATGAATATTTCTGATGTAGACCAAGATGGAAACACAAATGATTCTGAAGTAATACAAGATGGAGATATGAATGATTCTAGTGTGTCTCAAGATGGAGATTCTAATGTTTCTTTTGTATGGCAAGATGGAGATGGTAATATTTCTGATGTTGACCAAACAGGGAATAGTAATGATTCTTTCGTAGATCAATGGGGTGATACAAACACTTCTGATGTTGATCAAGACGGAGATTCTAATGATTCTGACGTATTCCAAGGGTACGGTTCTGGTGGAGCCTCTAACAACAGTGTTGTTGACCAAGATGGAAACATGAATGGTTCTGATGTATTCCAAGATGGCAACACAAATGATTCTAACGTTGTACAAAACGGAGACTCTAATACTTCTGATGTTGACCAAAATGGAGACACTAATGATTCTGATGTATTACAAACAGGAGATACTAATGGTAGTATTGTTGACCAGGTAGGAAATACAAATGCTAGTATTGTTGAGCAAATAGGTGATACTAATACAAGTAGTGTAACTCAAACAGGAGATGCTAATACTTCTCAAGTATTACAAGGGTACTTTGCTGGAGGTAATGATCACGTAAGTGATGTTGATCAAACAGGAAACATGAATAACTCTTTTGTTGAACAAGATGGTACAGCAAATAACAGTGATGTAGATCAACTGGGTGATTTAAATACTTCTTTAGTTGCACAAATCGGTATGACTAATACGTCAACTGTAGATCAACAAGGGAATACTAATTTTAGTCTTGTTCAACAAATGGGTGATACTAATGGTCAGTTAACTACTCAAATAGGAGATGCTAATAATGCTCAAACAAATCAGACTGGAAACGGTAATGGTTCTGCTACAGGTCAAGCTGGAGATAACAATGCTTCTTTTGTTGATCAAGTTGGTAATAATAATGGTTCTTTTGTTCTTCAAATAGGAGATTTAAATGCTAGTGATGTAGACCAAAACGGAAATTTAAATACTCAAGTAACTAATCAAGTTGGTATGTCTAATGGTAGTATTGTTTCTCAAAATGGTAATAGTAACGGATCTAGCACAACTCAAACAGGAGACATGAATATGTCTGATGTATTACAAACAGGAATGCTTAATGGTTCTGCTGTTACACAAACTGGAGATATGAATATGTCTGATGTTGATCAAGATGGGATGTTTAATTCTAGTACTGTAGATCAAGATGGTTTAGGTCACATAAGTACAGTTAACCAAGTGGGAGACTTAAACTTAAGTACTGTAGATCAAAATGGTAACACACACACAAGTGCTGTTAATCAAATTGGTAACGGTAACTCTAGTAGTGTAACACAAAATGACTAAGCTTAAGCTTTTATAAATAAAAATTATATTTTTATCACATAATTTTATAAGGTATAAGAGCATTAATTTGCTCTTATACTTTTTATAATAAATATATGCTCTATTTTAGAGAATATATATTTAAACTAAAATATTATGAAAACAATATTTAAAATAGTTTTAGTAGTTACTATATTTTGTTTTAGTAATGTAATTACTGCTCAAACCTATAATAACGCAAATGCGTCTACAATAACAGGTTTTGATAATCAAGCCTCACAAGAAAACTTTCTACTTAATCAAAACACTAATATCACTATAAGTACAGCTAGTAATAGTGTTTTTATTGCACAAGTAGGTAGTGACAATGCTGTAATAAGTACTACAGAGTCCTTAGACAGTACTGTTACATTAATACAAGATGGAGACAGTAATCTAACTGTGTTAAATATAGATGCTAATACATTACAACAAACTGTTATTCAAAAAGGAGATAATAATACGTTTTTAGATTACAGCCCTTTTAAAACAGATGTAAGAAATGCAACAATAAATCAAACGGGAGATAATCAAAATTTAACCATGTTTGGCTCAAATTCGTTATCAGAAAAGATAAATGTGACCATGACAGGTCAAAATCAATCTATTATTATTAGAAATTTTTAATCAAGCGCCTATGTTTTTGTGTTTAAACAAAAAAACCATTTCGCTTGTACTAGTATTACTTCTCTCAATTCAAGCTTTTTCTCAACTTTTAAATACAGAAGTAGAGGCTAAGCTTAATATCAATCAAATTAACGAAATCACTATAATAACAGGTCAAGCATTAAATAAAACCCAATTTAAAAAAGGGATAAGTTATAAGCTTACTGTTTTTAAAACAGATCAAAACGGAAATAAGTCTAACAACAAACAAAGTAATCAGTTAGAGTTATTAGCCAATCAAACAAAAGAATTATCTACTACATCAATTAATATAACTGATACAAGTAGAACAATAATTTTATTATTACTGTATGACACTTCTAATAAATTAATAGGTAAGGACAGAATCGTACTTAATGACAATGAAAGCAGTAATTTAGAGGCTAAAAAAGCAATTGCTGACCAAATTAAGAAAAAAGGGATTCCTATTAAGTCAGAAAAAGAGGCTTCAGAAGAAATTGAAGCCAAAATACAATTTAATCAAGATAATGAGTACTTATCAATTGTAGGTACTACATTTAATAAAACATATACAGATAAAAGCTTAAAATATAAGCTCACGGTTTTTAAAATAGAAGAAACAGAATCTAATATTTTAGACCAACAAACCGAAAGATTTGTACTAACAGCTAATTTTAAAAAACAATTAGCTACAATAGCTTTTAATAAGGTAGAAAATATTAAAATAATTGTATCATTATTAATCTATGATTTAGATGATAACATTATTGCTAAAGACCGATTAGTAATCGGTGATGTAGGATTTAATGAAGCAACATTACAACAAAAAAATACAGTGCAGTTAAAGAAAGACCAAGAAAAATCTTTAGACATAAAGGTTGGCGCTAATGATGGTGTAGAGATTAGAGGTATTGTTGTAGAAGATACTAAGACAAAACCAGGAAGAGATTTTTATAAATTATTTTATAATTTATATACAAGAAATAGTATTAATGGTAAAGAAGTAGTTGTTATTAAAGAAGTTTTAGCACTAGGACGAAATACTAAAATTGAAGTAATTGTTGGTTATGATACAATTTTTTCATTTTTTGTAAACCCAAGTTCTGAGTTTTTAGCTAAAATGAATGATTATGCAATTGTTAAGGTCTATAACCATTTTAGAAATTTAGAGAAGGAATCAAAAATTATTAAACGCTATTAATTTTTATATTATGAAAAAACTACTTGTAACACTAATCTTTTTTATTGGTTACTTCTGTGTAGGACAGCAATTATCTTACAGGCCAATAAATCCAGCTTTTGGTGGAGATACCTTTAATTATAACTGGTTATTAAATTCGGCAAATGCACAAAACTCGTTCACAGATCCAGATTCAGGCTTAAATAATGATGAATCAGAATTAGAACAGTTTTCAGAAAACTTAAACAGACAAATCTTAAGTCAATTATCAAGAACTTTATTTAGCACTCAGTTGGGTGACAGTTTGGAAGAAGGTACATTTAGTTTTGGTAGTTTGTCCTTAGAAATATTCGATTCAGCTGAAGGTTTGGTCGTTAATATTCTAGATACAGCTACAGGCGAACAGACGCAAATCATAGTCCCTAACTAATCTATCTTATCCATGAAATTAAATGTTAGACCTGCTTTTGCAGCACTATTATTTTTGTTAGTAACTAGTTGTGGTACTTTTTTTAATCAACCTTACGAGCAACAAAGGGCTAGAACAGGAGAAGTCACTCCAATAACAAGTAAGTTAACAGATCTTCCGTTACCCGTAGAACCTATTGTTGCAGGTGTATACAACTTTAAAGACCAAACAGGTCAATACAAAGCAGTAGAAAATGGTAGTACATTTAGTACAGCTGTACCTCAAGGCGGTACAACTATGCTAATAAAATCTTTAGAAGATTCTAAATGGTTTACTGTTATAGAAAGAGAAAACCTACAAAACCTGTTACAAGAAAGAAACATTATTCGTAAAACAAGAGAAGAGTATAGAAAAAATCAAAATCCAAATGAACCTAATTTGTCTCCACTTTTATATGCAGGAGTTTTATTAGAAGGAGGAGTGGTTTCTTATGACACTAATATTATTTCGGGTGGTGCAGGAGCACGATATCTAGGAATTGGTGCTTCTACACAATACAGACAAGACAGAATTACTGTGTATTTAAGAGCTGTGGCTACAAAAAGTGGTAAAGTTTTAAAGTCGGTTTATATCTCTAAAACTATTTTATCACAAGCAGTCTCTACTAACTTATTTAAATTTGTTAAGTTTCAGAGACTTTTAGAAACCGAAATTGGATTTACAAAAAATGAACCTGTTCAACTCGCAATGAAAGAGGCTATAGAAAAAGCAGTTGAAGCTTTAATTATAGAAGGTATTAAAGAAGAATTATGGCAACCAAGATTAAGTGAAGAAGATACAGCAAAACTTATTGATGGTTACCAAGCTGAAAAAGACGAAGCTATTTCTACCGAATTATATGATCGTTTCTTAACAGAACGAAGAGGTGACTATGCAGCAACAGCAGCAATAGGAGGTAGTTTGATAAATGGAGATTTACCTGACCCACAACCAGAATTTAATGCTAGAATAGGTTTTAAACGTTTTTTAAATCCATATCTTAATTTAGGTTTTACCTACAATAAATATAATTTAGAAAATAAAGAAGTCCTCAACGAAGGCTTTATGTCTTTCGATTTAAATATAGAATATAACATTTTACCGTATGATAATTTTACGCCTTATGTGTATGCTGGAATTGGTACAAATGCCTCAAACTATTTTAAAGCAATAGATCCAAAAGTTCAATTTGGTGTAGGTTTAGAGTATTTAATAAAAGAAAATTTAGGAGTTTACTTATATGGCGAACATAATTTAGCTTTTAGTGATGAATTAGATGGTGTTACTGCTGGATCAATAGATGATATGTTTTATCGTTTTGGTCTAGGAGTTAATATATACATATCAAAACCTGATACTAAATTTAATAAAAGGAAAGCTCAAGATAAAAAAGAAAAGAAAGCTTTAAAAGCAATACAACGTCAAAACCGTAAGGAGATGCAAGAGAAAGCTAAATCAGATAGAACAACCAAAACAAATAATTAGATTAATTAGTTAGTCTACAACTAGTCTAACATTTAATACTTACAAAAATGAAAACAGCTCTAAAATATATAAGTCTAGTAATCTTAACACTTCTAATAACAGACTGTAGTGAAGATAAAATATCGCTTAGTACTACAGGTGTAATTACTGGTAAAGTAGTATCTATAGGTGATAATTTACCTTTAGAGAACACAAAGATTTCTACAAGTCCAAATTCTAGTATTGTATTTACTAATGCAGATGGCGATTTTATTATCGAAAATGCTTTAATAGGTACCTATTCTGTACAAGCAGAAAAAGAAGGGTTTTTATCAAATTTTGAATCTGCTACAGTTATAGCTGACGTTGCTGTAAATGTTATTTTCGAACTTAATATCGAAACCGCAAATAATGATGCACCTAATGCACCAGTTTTAGTTAGTCCAGCAAACAATGCAATCAATCAAGAATTAACAGTAGATTTAGTTTGGACAGGAACAGATCCAGAAGATGACGGTTTAACTTATGAAATAGAGATTTTAAACGACCAAAATACTGAGGTATTGGTTTTTACAGATATAGTAGATTCTATACTAACAGTTTCAGGTTTAAATTATAATACTAAATATTTTTGGACAGTTTCAGCTTCAGATAATATTAATGCATCAGTTTTGAGCGAAACATTTAATTTTACTAC
>JALZUT010000194.1 GCA_023300575.1 Olleya sp. | reverse complement strand
AGTCGTTTTTGGCAAATTGTAGAAAAGCATAAAGTGAATCAGTTTTATACAGCACCAACTGCTATTAGAGCTTTGGCAAAAGAAGGTTTAGAATACACAAAAAAACACGATTTGTCAAGCTTAAAAGTTTTAGGAACCGTTGGAGAGCCAATTAATGAAGAAGCTTGGCATTGGTATGACGATAACATCGGAAAAAACCAAGCACCAATTGTAGACACTTATTTTCAAACAGAAAACGGAGGTATTATGCTAACACCAATACCATATGTAACACCTACAAAACCAACATACGCAACCTTGCCATTTATTGGGATTCAACCTTGTTTAATGGATGATGAGGGACAAGAAATAGAAGGCAATCAGGTTAGTGGGCGTTTGTGTATTAAATTTCCTTGGCCATCAATTGCTAGATCTATTTGGGGCGATCATAAACGTTATAAAGAGACTTATTTTTCAGCTTTTGAAAACAAATACTTTACAGGTGATGGTGCTTTACGAGATGAAGTTGGTTATTATCGTATCACAGGTCGTGTAGACGATGTTATTATCGTATCTGGTCATAATTTAGGAACTGCACCAATTGAAGATGCAATTAATGAGCATCCAGCAGTAGCAGAAAGTGCAATTGTAGGATTTCCGCATGAAATAAAAGGAAATGCCTTATATGGCTATGTTACCTTAAAAGAAACAGGAGAAAGTAGAAACCAAAATAATTTGCGTAAAGAAATCAACCAGATTATTACAGAACAGATAGGACCAATTGCTAAGTTGAATAAAATTCAATTTACAAACGGGTTACCAAAAACAAGAAGCGGAAAAATAATGCGTCGTATTTTACGTAAAATAGCACATAAAGATTCTAGTAATTTAGGAGATATAAGTACGTTGTTAAATCCTGAGGTAGTGCAAAGTATTATAGATAATGCTTTAGTGTAACTTTATTATAAAATAAACGTCATACAGGTGTTAATTTAAAACCCTATTGAAAATGAAAAAAATTGCAATCGTATTAAGTTTCCTTTTTATTGCTTTATCAATTAATGCGCAAGAGACTAAGATTTCTCAAGAGATAAAAGACCATATTAAAGCACGAGTTGAAAATGACCTTAATATAGGTATCGTTGTTGGATTAATAGAGGGTGACGCAGTAACGTATTTTCATTTTGGTAAAACAGAAGTCGAAAACGGGACAGATGTTAATGAAAACTCTGTATTTGAAATAGGCTCAATCTCAAAAGTATTTACAACTATATTACTAGCAGATAAGCTAAACAAAGGTGAGATGTCTTTAGACGATCCTATTTCTAAATACCTTCCGGAAGCAGCTAAAGTACCAACTAGAAATGGTAAAGAGATTACTATTAAACATCTAGCAACACATACTTCAGCTTTACCTAAAATGCCAAGTAATTTTGTACCAAAAGATCCAAGTAATCCTTTTGCAGATTATACTTACAATCAATTATATACGTTTCTTTCTGGATATGAATTAACAAGTGATATAGGAATTAAAAGTGAGTATTCTAATCTTGGAATGGGTTTATTAGGTCATATTTTAGAATTACAAAGTGGTAAAACGTATGAAACCTTAGTTATTGAGACAATAGCTAAACCTTTGGGTATGAACAATACCGCATTAACCTTTACTGAAGCTATGAAAAAGCGTTTAGCAAAAGGGCATTTAAGCACTATAGAAGTTGCTAATTGGGATATTGTTACACTTGGAGGTGCGGGAGGAATTCGTTCTACCTTAAGCGATATGGTAAAATTTGTAAAAGCAAATATGGGTGTTACTAAAACAGGATTATATAAAGCAATGCAACTAAGTCATCAACCAGCATTTAAAGATATAGAAACCAAGTATGAAATTGGTTTAGGATGGCATTACGAACAAGATAATACTATAATTTGGCATAATGGGCAAACAGGAGGATACAACTCATTTGCTGGATTTATAAAAGGCACACAAAAAGGAGTGGTGGTATTAACAAATTCATCTGAAAACATTGGAACAATTGGTTTTAATTTATTAGGTATGACTAAAGAATTAAAAGGCATTAAAATAGCTAAAAATTTAGCACCCGAAGTTTTAGAACAGTATGTTGGTAAGTATGAATTAGCCCCTACATTTTATATTACGATTACAACTAAAGATGGACATTTATATGCACAAGCTACAGGACAATCGGCATTTGAAATATACGCTTCAGAAGCGCATACCTTTTTTTATAAAGTTGTAGAGGCAACAGTAAAATTTAGTGAAGATACTGATGGAAAAATAGAAAGTTTAACACTTTTGCAAGGTGGACAAACCATTCCTGGTAAAAGAGTTGAATAATTAAATTATTTCGCGACCTTTACAAAGCAATAGCGAATATGATACACATTAGAGAATACATAGAAAAAACCGTCGTCATCAGTGATAAAGATTGGGAGTTGTTTTCGTCTAAATTAGAAAACAAGTTTTTTAAGAAAAAAACAAAACTGTTAGAGGTTGGTGAGACTGAAAACTACATTTCTTTTTTAGAAAAAGGTATTACACGTTTTGTTATTCCTAATAAAAAAACAGAAAAAGAAACAACATTTGGTTTCTGTTTTAAAAACGAATTTGTAAGTGCATACGATTCATTTTTAACAAGAAAACCATCGTTATATCAGCTAGAAGCACTAACAGATCTTACTACTTGGAGAATTTCTTATAACGATTTACAAGAAGTCTATCAAAACACAATTGTAGGTAATCAAATTGGTCGTTTGTCTTCAGAACGCTTATTTCTAATTAAATCTAAACGCGAACAGTCCTTGTTAAACAATTCTGCAGAAGAGCGTTACCTTAATTTATTTAAAGAAAGACCTAATTTAATAAAGGAAATTCCGTTAAAGTATATCGCTTCTTATATTGGTGTTACAGCTCAGGCTTTAAGCCGTATTAGAAAACGTATTTCTTAACTCAGGTTCATTGTGTAAGCAATTAAGTAAATAGACCTTTGTTTAAAAAGTAAAAGACTATGAAGATTATTATATTTATATTAATATTATGGTATACAGGTTTATTTTTTCAAACCTTTTTTTTACACCGTTACGCAGCGCATCAAACATTTACAATGTCTAAAGTTACAGAACGCATTTGTTTCTTTTTAACATGGGTATTTCAAGGTTCAAACTATTTAAGCGCTTATGGTTATGGTGTTATGCACAGATTACACCATGCATATGCAGATACCGAAGAGGATCCACATTCTCCAAAATATGATGCTAATTTATTTTCTATGATGTGGCGAACAAAAAACATATATCAAGACATTAATCAAAAGCGTATTGAAGTTGCAGATAAGTTTACTAAAAATGTCCCACAATGGGAAGCGTTTGACAAATTTGCAAGTTCAAAATTATCAAGAATTGCTTGGGGACTATTATATATTGTGCTTTTTGTTTTATTAGCGACAGCTTGGTGGCAATGGTTATTATTGCCAGTCGCGTTTTTAATGGCACCAATACACGGTGTAATTATTAACTGGTTTGCACATATTTACGGTTACACTAATTTTAAAGTAAATGACACTTCAAAAAACCTTTTACCTTTTGATTTTTTAATGATGGGTGAAGGCTATCATAACAATCATCACAAACATTCTGGTCGTGCTAATTTTGGAGTACGTTGGTTTGAAGTAGATGTAACCTATTGTATTATGTTAGTTTTAGATAAATTAAGGGTAATTAAGCTAAATAAAACGACATCGTCTTAATTTTTAAACAAGTATATCTTTGCCTAAGGTAAAGACACTATTATTAATACTAACACAAAAAAAAAGCAACTTAATTAAGTTGCTTTTTTTTGTATTGATTTAGTTCATTTACTAGTCATATTTAACCTGACAAGTTTCGCAAGTATAGGAGTCTTTGTTGATTTTAATTTTATCTAATTTTCTAGCAACATCTTGCACAAAAGTATTATACGTCTCTTTACTAGGGTTACCTTTATTACCCTTTTTAAATTTATAATGTTCGTTATCCCATTCTTGTTTTCCCCAACAATTTGGACAGATGCCTTCTGGTGAGTCTGTGGTGTTTTGATTTGTTTCTTTGTTATTAAAGTATGCTTTTAATTGATCTATAAGTGTCATTCTTTTTAATTGTTATGGTTAAAATTATAGTTTTAGTGTATCGTTTTTAATATTAAAGTTACACAACTTTAAAGTCTAGTAATAACTCACCTTCTATATAAGCTTGAAGACGATCACCTTTTAAGGTTTGACCAGCTCCTTTAGCTGGTGTACCAGTAAAGATTAAATCACCAGGTTCTAGAGTCATAAATTTAGAGGTAAATGCAATAATTTCAGCAAAGTTATAAATCATAAAATCAGTATTTCCAACTTGCTTTTCTTCATCATTAATAGTCAAACTAAAATTAATGTCATTTACATCTTTAAAATTAGAGATAGGTAAAAAATCAGAAATAGGAGCAGCACCATCAAATCCTTTAGCCAATTCCCATGGACCTTTAGTTTCTCTAATTTGATTTAAAACATCTTTAGCAGTATAATCAATACCAATCGCTATGTCAGAGATGTAAGAAGTTGCTTCGTTTTCTAGAATGTTTTTTCCTGTTTTCCCTATTTTAATAACCAATTCTAATTCATAAACAAGGTTAGATGTAAAAACAGGATATATAACATCTTTATTATTAGTTACTAAGCTAGATTCTGGTTTAGAAAAAATCATTTGAAAACCTTTATTAAAGTCTACTAATTCTGATTTATCATTAATGTAATTTTTACCAATAGCTAATATTTTCATTGTGTTTTACTTAAAATTATTTTGAGGCTAAAATAGTTAATTATGAGTAATTCAATTGTGTTTTTATGATTAAGTTAATCAGTAAATAGTTATTAGAGGTAGAACAAACATTACCTACCTTTATTTATTTTAACACACCTACTAGAAAATAATCATAAACTTCCTAAATCGTTAAAATTTTACTAAATATTTATAATTGAGTGTAATAGAGTAATTTTTGTATACCTTATAACGTATATCAAGTAATAACCTTAAAAACGATTTATTATGAAAAAGATAGAATCTATTATTAAAACTCTTTTAAAAATAAGACCAAGAACAAAAGAACCTATACAATTAAAAGTAGACCGTTTAAAACAACGTGTACTACCAATGTGTTATTTTGATTCAGACGAAGGATTTTTATTTATATAAAAGAGAGTTGTACAAATAAAATTAGTAGCTTAATTTAACAACTCGTTATCCTTTTCACTACATTTAGCTATAATATAAAACCCAAACATGATGGCTAAGTCACAAGATTCAAAGAAAAACGTAAAAAAAGAAGCGCTTTTAACACCTAAAGAAAAAAAGGCAGCAAAGCTGGCTAAAAAAGCAGCTAGAAAATAGTTAGAAGGTTATTACGATCACAGTCAAGCAAATCTGTTTATTGTTTTCCTTTCGTTCATTAGACAGCTTTACTTTGTTTACGTTTAGTTAAGGATTAAGCTTAGCAATGACAGAAATTAATATAACCACTCCATTTAGAGTGGTTTTTTATTGTAAAGTAATTATCTTTAGAAAAACCATAAACCAATTAAAGTGATAGACATAAAACTAGCAGTACTAATAGATGGTGATAACATACCATCTGCACATGTAAAAGAAATGATGGAGGAGATTGCTAAATATGGTAATCCTACTATAAAGCGTATTTATGGAGATTGGACTAAACCACATTTAAACAAATGGAAAACTTTGTTGTTAGAAAATGCCATAACACCAATTCAACAATATGGTTATACGACAGGTAAAAATGCAACCGATTCTGCAATGATAATAGATGCAATGGATATTTTATATTCTGAAAAGGTTGATGGTTTTTGTTTGGTATCTAGTGATAGTGATTTTACACGTTTGGCAACACGTTTGCGCGAAGCAGGTATGAAAGTTTATGGAATAGGAGAGAAGAAGACACCAAATCCGTTTATTGTGGCTTGCGATAAATTTATTTATATAGAAATTTTAAAGAATCAAGCATCAGAAAACGAATCTGAATCTACAGAAACCACCAAAGAGACTAAAAGTAACATTGATAAAATAACACAAAAAGAAATCAGATTTATAGCAGCTACAATAGATGATGTTGCAGACGATGATGGTTGGGCATTTTTAGGTGATGTTGGAAGTTTATTACAAAAGAAACAACCTAATTTTGATGCCAGAAACTATGGCTTTCAAAAACTAACACCTTTAATTAAATCTATTAAAAACTTTGAAGTAGAAAGACGTGAAGCTGGCAAAGGTCGTACTAAGCTTATTTATGTAAAAATTAAAGAGAATACATCTAAAGGTAAGAAACGATAATTTGTCATTCAGAGTGAAGCGACGAATCTCATAAAAGAAAGGTGAACAATAAACAGATTGCTTCGTGTCTTGCAATTAAAGTACTTATTAAGTTCTAAATTGAAAATGGAAAGTAACCCTAAATTAAAAACTTAATAATGCTTGGCGACTAAAATAACACCTACATATTTAAAATTTGGTGGTAATGAAGTTGCTGTAAATGCCATTTAAATTGTACACTAACAACTTATAGTTACTAATGGTAACGGTAAGTAAAATTAAACTGTTGCTAAATTTCGTTTTCGTTTTACATAAAAAAGGACAGCCAACGACATCAAACCAAAAACAGCAAACCCAATAAATAAAGGTAATACAGACGTTTTTACAAAACTACCGATATAAATAGAAATAGGTACAGCTAGTACAGTAGAAATAAAACCATTAATAGCAGAACCTATTCCTGCAATATGACCTAAAGGTTGCATAGCTAAAGAGCGTAAGTTTCCAAAAAGTAAACCAATAGCAAAAAACTGCATTAAAAAGAAAGTAATAAGCACATAAATACTTGGGTTATTACCAGAAAAGAAAAGTACAATATATAGTATTGAAACTGCTAAATAAGCAATTAATGCTATATAAGCGATTTTAAAAGAACCATATTTTACAACCAATTGACTATTCATAAAAGTTGAAGAACCAACAGCTATTGCAGTACTAGCAAACAAGTACGGAAACCATTTACCTAAACCATATTGTTGTTCAAAAATTTGCTGAGACGTACTTAAATACACCATAAAAGAACCAGTAACAAATCCTGAAACAAGGGTAAAGGCAACAGCTTCTTGATACTTAAAAAAGGTTTTAGTACCATCAATAAACAAGCGCAGAGAAAACGGTACTCGGTTTTCTTCTTTTATAGTTTCTGGTTGGCGTTTCCAAAACCAAATAACAATAAGTAAACCAATAATAAGATTCGCATTAAAAATTGCTTTCCAACTAAAGTTATTCATAAAAAACAAACCAAAAGCAGGCGCAATGGTAGGAACTAAAATAAAAAATGAGACTACAATAGATAATACTTTAGCCATATAATCTCCACTATAATTATCACGAATCATAGCAATAGCAATAGTTCTTGGTGAGGACAAACCTATGCCTTGTAAAACGCGCCCAAAAATCATCATTTCAAAACTTTTTGTAGTCACACAAATAATACTAGCAATTATAAAAATAAAGAAACCAATGTATACAATGGGTTTTCTTCCAAAACTGTCAGACAAAGGACCAAAAACAAGTTGTCCAAAACCTAAACCTAAAAAAATCATAGTGATTAAAAGCTGATTATTTTCAAGATTAGTAACACCTAAACTCTCTCCAATATTAGGTAATGCAGGTAATAACGCATCTATAGAAAGCGCTACTAAAGACATTAATGCTGCCATTAATGCAATAAACTCTTTTTTAAAAACAGGTTGGTTTTGCATGGCGCAAAAATAAACTAAAAAATAGTTAACAATTGCTATTATGATGATAAACAACCTCAACTTTAATACTAAAGGCTATATATGTATTTTGTACGTATATACTTATAATTCTAACACCTGTAATTATGAAAACAAAACTACTTTTTATCTTATTATTGTTATCTCAATTTAGTTTTTCTCAAGATTTATCAGTAGGATATATTGCTAACGATTTACAGCAACATCCAATGCAAGCTTTAAATCCAGCTTATTTGGCTTCGGTTACAGATCCTTCTTTTACAAGCACACAATACGACGTATTTCTGAAGCAACTCCAGAAGATTTTATTGTACCAATGTAAAGTACAATTCAGTCTTGGAATGCAGATGAAAGTTTAATGCTTACTTACGTAAACGTAACTCACCAATGAATACAATAGTTTCAATTATTTTTGTATTTCCAAATCCTGTTTTAATTATTTTAAATATTAATTCACCAGTTCAAATAGCTATCAAGTATACTATTTATGATAGCTTAGGACAAATATTAAAGTCAGCAAATCTAGACACTAATAAAAAGATTACTATTAGCGATTTATCTAATGGATTGTATTTTGTTTCTTTGCCTACGGAAACACTTCAACAGACTATAAAATTTATAAAAAAATAAGATTTTTATCCTTGTATTTTTATAAAGTATCATAAGTCTCAGTGTGTTTTGTACTACCTTTGCACAAAACAAAATAGATGCAACACCTGAAACAAACAGCTTCAGATAAAAAAAATAAAACCAAGCCCAAAGTAACCTTAAAACAAGCGTTTAAAACCATTATTTGGCCAAGACGTAAGCTTGTTTTTTTAGGTTTGATATTAATTATCATTCGCAGTTTAGCAGGTTTCGTTTTACCATTACAAAGTAAAGTATTGCTTGATGAGGTTGTACCTAATAAAGATTACAGTCAACTCTATACATTAATTACAATTGTCATTTCTGCCATTTTAATACAAGCAATCACCTCTTTTTTACTCACAAAAGTATTAAGTATTCAAGCCCAATATTTAATTAGTGAACTAAGAGCACAAGTACAAAAAAAGGTCTTGTCTTTACCTATTAGTTTTTTTGATAACACAAAATCTGGCGCTTTAGTATCACGAATTATGAGCGATGTAGATGGTGTTAAAAACTTAATAGGTACAGGTTTAGTGCAATTAGTTGGTGGTACATTTACTGCTGTTTTGACCTTAGTTATTTTATTAAGAATGAATGTGTGGATGACACTCTCTACATTTATTCCTTTATCTATTTTCGGAATTATAGCCTTAAAATCTTTCAAATACATTCGCCCAATTTTTAGAGCCAGAGGAAAGATTAATGCTGAGGTAAAAGGGCGTTTAACCGAAACCTTAGCTGGTGTACGCGTTATTAAAGCCTTTAATGCAGAAGATCAAGAATCTAAGGTTTTTGAAAAAGGGGTTAACGACATTTTTATTAACGTAAAAAAGAGTTTAACAGCAACAGCTTTAATGACCAGTTCTTCAACTTTTTTAATTGGATTAGCTACTGCAGGTATAATGGGAATTGGAGGTCATTATATGATTCAAGGTGCAATAACACCTGGAGATTTTTTGCAGTTTACATTTTTACTAGCCTTTATGGTGGCACCAATAGTACAAATGAGTAACATTGGAAGTCAGTTAACCGAAGCGTTAGCAGGTTTAGATCGTACAGAAGAGCTAATGAATATGGCTGCAGAAGAAGATGATCCCAACCGAAATATTAAACTTAAAGAATTTAAAGGCGAAATTGAATTTAAAGACGTCACTTTTGAATATGAAGAAGGCAAACCAGTATTACATAATATAGATTTTAATGCACCTTCTGGTTCTGTAATAGCTTTGGTTGGGAGTTCTGGTTCTGGAAAATCAACTATTGCAGGCTTGTCGGCAACTTTTTTAAATCCTAAATCTGGACTGATTACTATTGATGGTAAAGATTTGTCTAAAGTAAACTTGAAGAGTTTTAGAAAACATTTAGGTGTTGTTTTACAAGACGAATTTTTATTTGAAGGTTCTATTCGTCAAAATATTATGTTTCCAAGACCAAATGCTACTGAAGCTGAATTGCAAGCAGCTGTTAAAGCAGCATATGTAAATGAATTTACAGATCGTTTTGATGAAGGTTTAGAAACTTTAATAGGAGAAAGAGGCGTGAAGTTGTCTGGTGGACAAAGACAACGTTTAGCAATTGCTAGAGCTATTCTAGCAGATCCTAAAATTATTATTTTAGACGAAGCTACATCTAATTTAGATACCGAAAGCGAAGCTTTAATTCAAAAAAGTTTAGCAGAGTTAACCAAAAACAGAACGACTATTGTAATTGCGCACAGATTGAGTACGATTAGAAAAGCAGATCAAATTTTAGTAATAGAAAACGGAAGGATTGTAGAACGTGGTAATCATGATGAGTTGATTACAAGTAAAGGACGTTATTATGATTTATACACGTACCAAGCTAAAATATAATAGAGTAACAATAGCTTAACATTACATTGTTTTTGATTTCATATTATTAAAAGAAAAGTAAACTTTCGGTAACTTTTAATACTATAAAAAGTGATGTCTTTACCTAAAAAACAATGGAGTTATTTTTAGGAGTATTCGGAGCTTTATTTTCAATCATGAATCCTTTAGGAACAGTACCTGTTTTTGTAGGATTAACAAAAAAACATAATAAAAGAGAACTTGCAATTACTGCCTTTTGGACGACTATAGATGTATTGATTATTTTGCTGTTATCTTTCTTTGCAGGAAAGTATATTCTATCCTTTTTTGGTATTAGTTTAAATGCTTTAAAAATTGCTGGAGGTTTAATAATTGCGTCTTCTGGTTTTGCTTTATTAACAGGTAAATTTGGAGAGCATAAAGGTATGAAACGTAAGAAAGTTCAAGACGATATCCACTCCCGAGAAGCTATTTCGTTAACACCTTTAGCTATACCAATGTTAGCTGGACCTGGAACTATTTCATTATTGATTGCTTACAACCAAGAATATCAAGTTACAACAGAAATTTTAATTATTGTTGGCGCTATAATTTTAGCAGCACTAACTATTTATTTAGTATTGAAAAGCTCACATTTTATTGTAAAATTTTTAGGAGCGTCTGGTATTAATGCATTATCAAGAATTATTGGTTTTATTATCATAGCAATAGGAGTAGAGTATATTATTGCTTCTGTAAAATCAATATTTAGTCTTTAGATATGAGGAAAAAAAGAGCTTCATTCGAAGCTCTTTTTTTATTTTAATACTTATAAAGGAATATTACCATGTTTCCTATTAGGTAAGATCTCCTCTTTATCTTCTAACATTTTAAATGCTTTGATTAATTTACGTCTTGTGTTTTCAGGTAAAATAACTTCATCTATAAAACCACGTTCTGCTGCTTTGTATGGGTTTGCAAACATTTCGGCATATTCTGCTTCTTTCTCAAGTAGCTTCTCTTCAGGGTTTTCCGCAGCTTTAATTTCTTTTCTAAAAATAATTTCACTTGCACCTTTTGCTCCCATAACTGCAATTTCTGCACTTGGCCAAGCATAATTTAAATCGGCTCCAATGTGTTTAGAGTTCATTACATCATACGCTCCACCATAAGCTTTACGTGTAATAACGGTTACTTTTGGAACAGTAGCTTCGCTTAATGCGTATAATAATTTAGCACCATGCACAATAATTCCGTTCCATTCTTGATCTGTTCCTGGTAAAAAACCTGGTACATCAACTAATACTAATAACGGAATATTAAACGCATCACAAAAACGTGTAAAACGTGCTGCTTTACGCGAACTATTAACATCTAAAACTCCAGCTAAAAACAAAGGTTGATTTGCAACTATACCAATGCTTTTACCTCCAATTCTTGCGAATCCTACAATTATATTTTCTGCAAAATCTTTATGGATTTCAAAAAAGCTATCATTATCAATAAGTCCTTTGATAACCGTATACATGTCATAAGGTTTATTAGCATTATCTGGAATAATTGAGGCTAATTCTGCTCTTATTTCTGTACCTAATTCAAAAGGTAAGTCTGCTGGCTTTTCTAGATTACTTTGAGGTAAGTAGCTTAGTAGACGTTTAATATCTTCTAAACATGCTACATCATTAGATGACGTAACATGAGCGACACCAGATTTTGTAGAGTGTGTACTTGCGCCACCTAATTCTTCACTAGTGACTTCCTCATTAGTTACCGTTTTAACAACGTTTGGTCCTGTAACAAACATGTAACTAGTATCTTCTACCATCATTGTAAAATCAGTAATTGCTGGACTGTAAACAGCGCCTCCTGCACATGGTCCCATAATTGCTGATAATTGCGGAATAACACCAGATGCTTTTACATTTCTATGAAAAATATCTGCATAGCCACCAAGAGAACGCACACCTTCTTGAATACGTGCACCACCAGAATCGTTAAGGCCTATTAATGGTGCTCCAATTTTTAAAGCTAAATCCATGATTTTACAAATCTTCTCGGCATGTGTTTCTGACAAGGCACCACCAAAAACGGTAAAATCTTGTGCAAAAACATAAACTAAACGTCCATCAATTGTACCATAACCAGTAATAACACCATCACCATAGAACAGTTGATCTTGCATATTAAAATCTACAGTTCTGTGTATGACTAATGCGCCAATTTCTTCAAAAGAACCTTCATCCAATAAATAATTAACACGCGCTCTGGCAGTTAACTTTTTCTTGGCATGCTGCTTGTCTATTCTAGCTTGGCCACCACCTAATTTGGCTTGTTCTAGTTTTTCTTTTAAGATCGTTATTTTGGATTCCATTTACCTAAATGTCTTTTTTTGTTCTGATTATTACTTTGATTGTTGTGAATTTGTTTTGATCTAAATTTAAAAATTAGTTTGGTAATTTTAGTAGTTTTTGATCTTTCAAATAGTGTTTTACAGCCATTAAAGCTGCAATCTTAGCTTCATGTTCTGCGTCTTGTTTTAAAGCTTCTGGCGCATAGTGCTTTTTAACAAAATGGGTGTCAAAATCTCCAGAAGTAAAGGCTTCATGCTGGCAAACAAATGTTCCAAAAGGGAGTGTGGTTTGAATCCCTTTAATCTTATAATTAGAAATTGCTTTAAGCATTAACTGTATAGCTTCTTCACGTGTTTTTCCATAGGTAATTAGTTTTGCTAACATGGGATCGTAATAGATTGGGATGTCCATACCTTGTTCAAATCCATTATCAACTCTGATACCATCACCTTCAGGCAAAGTGTATACTTCTAAGTTTCCAACACTTGGTAAAAAATCATTTAAAGGGTCTTCTGCATAAATGCGTAATTCTAATGCATGACCATTAATTTTTAAATCAGATTGTTTAATACCCAACGCTTCACCACGCGCTACTTTTATTTGTAATTCTACTAAGTCAACACCTGTAATAATTTCGGACACAGGATGCTCTACTTGTAGTCTAGTATTCATTTCTAAGAAGTAAAAATTTTTGTTTTCGTCTAATAAAAACTCGACTGTTCCTGCACCAATATAGTCACAAGCTTTTGCGACTTTAATAGCAGCTTGTCCCATTTCTTCTCTTAATTCTGGTGTTAAAACAACACTTGGTGCTTCTTCGACTACTTTTTGATGACGTCTTTGGATACTACATTCGCGTTCAAATAAATGAATAATATTACCATGCATATCAGCCATAATTTGTATTTCGATATGTCTTGGAGAACCAACGTATTTTTCGATAAATACAGAGCCATCACCAAACGCATTAATTGCTTCACTAATAGCACGATTCATTTGAGATTCAAATTCGCTATCATTTTCAACAATACGCATCCCTTTTCCACCACCACCAGCTGAGGCTTTAATTAAAATAGGAAACCCAATCTTTTTGGCTATTTCTTTTGCTTCAGGAATATCTGTAATAGCGTTATCAGTTCCAGGCACCATTGGTATATTATAGCCTTTTACAGCTTCTTTTGCTGCTAGCTTGCTACCCATAATTTTTATAGCGTGCGATTTTGGACCTATAAATAGGATGTTATTTTTTTCGCAAAGTTCTGCGAAATCTGCATTTTCACTTAAAAAACCATAACCAGGATGAATGCCATCAACGTTTAATTTTTTAGCTACTTCAATTATTTTTTCTCCTAATAAATAAGATTGATTTGAAGGCGCTTCACCAATTAAAACTGCTTCATCAGCAAATTTAACATGAGGTGCATGTCTGTCTGCAGTAGAGTAAACTGCAACTGTTTTTATACCCATTTTTTGGGCAGTACTCATAACTCTTATTGCGATTTCGCCACGATTGGCTACTAATATTTTTTTCATCGATACATTTATTTACCGTTCCCTTGAAAAAAAGGAATCTCTTTAATTATGTATTTTCATTTCCTAGAAGAAGGAAATTTATTTACAAATTAGACTTCAAATTCAATTAACAATTCTCCTTTAGCTACTGTGTTTCCTTTAATACCAGATATTGTTTTAATAATACCTTCTCTTGGAGATAGAATACTATTTTCCATTTTCATGGCTTCAAGTATTAGTAAAGGCGCGTCTATTTTTACTTCATCACCAACTTTAATCATTATGTCTAAGATTAATCCAGGCATTGGAGCTTTGATGTCGTTAATCTTTTTTGAAGCTCCAATTTCAAATCCCATGGATTTGATTAAAGCATCAAGCTCATCCTCAATTTTAACGGAATAAATGTTGTTATTAACTTTTACGTCGTAAGATTTTGTGTTAAAATTGCTTGCTACAATTTTAATATTAAAGGGTTTGTTATTGTCAAGAAGATGAAACTTGTTTCTTTTAGTTTCTATTACATCAAGATTTTTTACAGTGTTTGACTCTATATTAAATGTATTAGAATCATTAACTTTTACATTAAATTTTTGGCTCATTGATATCTTGTCTTTAGGGCATAAAGATAAGCAACTATAACGTTTTCGGGTAAGCTTTTAATAAATTATTAAGGTTTGAAAACAGAAACCTGTTGATGTCTTTTAATCGCTTTTCTTGATAGCATAATACCAATAAATAAAGATACAAATGCACCAACCCAAATACCAGGGATAAATTCTATAAACAAGAAAAAGTCATAAGCACCATGAAACAAGATGGCTAAGCCTAATCCAGCAAGATTTAAAATTAATTTATTGTCCGAGAATTTGGCTTTTCCCATATAATAACCCATTAAAATTCCAAAGGTTGCATGAGCAGGAATTGCACTAAACGCACGAAGTAGAGCAGTGGTTGGTCCACTTTGTAAGACGTACATAATGTTTTCGGTAGCGGCAAAACCCATAGAGACCATAACTGCGTAGACAATACCATCAAAGGGTTCATTAAATTCTTTGTGTCGTTGAGCAAATAATAAAACGATTAGATATTTACTTAATTCTTCAGAAAAACCAACTACAAAAAAGGCTTGTTTAAATTGTTCCCAAACACTAAATTTATCTTGTAAAGGCACATATAGATTAAAAAATGAGTAGAGTAGTGTGGTGATAATAATACTAACAATTGCACCAAGTAAAAACGAAATTATTAATAAGCGTTTTGGTTCTTTTTCATATTTATCTTTTAAATAAATATAAAATATAATAATAAAAACTGGCGCTAAGGCCATAAGTACTAATTGCATATTTTAAAATTAAGTAATTTTATTTAATATAGCTTCTGCAACTTTTTCATAGTAATTAAAATTACTAGAAACAAAGTGACCATTTAATTTTGAGTGTTCTAGTAACTCAAAAAAATCAAACATTCTTACCCATTTCACAGCTTCTACCTCTTCTTTTTGAAGGGCTAATTCTGAAAACCAAACATTAAATTTAGTTATAAACGTGTGATGAAACTCGTTATCAAAAACCCCATTTGGATAGCTTTGAAAGCATTCAAAAACACCAATTTTTTCTAAATCAGTTTCTTTTATAGTTAATCCAATTTCTTCTTTTATTTCTCTAATTGCACCAGCTTTTATAGTTTCGCCTGCATCAATATGTCCAGCAACCGAAACGTCCCAGAGCAAAGGGTAAATTACTTTTGTAGCTGCACGTTGCGCTAACAAAATTTCACCTTCTTCTGTATAAAACCAAATGTGTGCAGTATTGTGATAATGTCCTTTTTTATGGATTACAGATTTTAAAGCTGTTTGTCCAGTTGGCTCTCCTTTTTTAGTAACAATGTCTATTAATTCATCCATTTAAATACTTTTTAATGTTTTAGACAAGCAGTCTACTAGTTTTTTAAAATCTGCTTCAGTATTAAACACATGAGAAGACAACCTGATAAAACTACCTCTAAACGACACAAAAATATTTTGTTTTGATAAGGCTTTTTTAACGGTATCAGAAGTTATACCTTCTGGTAATTTAATTCCGAAAAGATGATGTGATCTAAAATCAGGATGCTCAATCTGAAAACCCAAAGCCTCCAAGTCTTTAACCGTTTTAGTAGTAATAGTTTTACAATACGCTTGAATGGCTTTTGGAGTCCATTCTAAAACTTGTTTTAACCCTTCAATTTGCATTTTTATATGAATAAAACTCGCACTTTCTCCTACATTATAACGGTTAGCTAATGGTCTATACTTATCTTGATACATGGTCAAATTTGACATGTTTTCAGAATCGTAGCGATTTATCCAATTTTCTTCAATTGGATTTCCGTTATCAAAATACGCACCAAAATACGCATAAGCACAACCATAAGGTCCAAATAACCATTTGTAACCAGCACATATAACTGCATCTGGCTCAATTTCTTCTACAGAAAAGGGTAATGCACCAATAGATTGACTTCCATCAATAATTAGCAAAGCATCATGTTTTTTTGTTTTTTGTCTGATGGCTTTTAAATCAAATAATGTCCCATTTGACCAATGGATATTTCCCATTGCGATTAAAGCAGTATTATCATTAATAGCTTCAAGAATAGCTGTATTTAATTGGGCACTTTTATTTTTTGATGTACTAGGTGTTTCTACTATTTTTATAGTTGCGTTGTGGGTATCGGCTAGTTTTTTCCAAGAATAATAATTACTCGGAAATTGTTCTTTGATAATTAAAATTTCGTCAGTAGGTTTTAAGGTAATATTATTAGCGACGCAAGCTATTCCGTAAGAAACAGAAGGGATAAGCGCTATACGATTGTAATCGTCAACCTTTATAAGTGATGCAAAAAGTGTTTTAAGTTCTATTACAGGCTTAAAATAATCTGATGTTTTAATTAAGTAAGGACGTCTTTTTTTTAATAAACCTTCTAAAGCAGCATCATGCATAGCATTAAAAGAAGGCGATTGCGTAGCTATATTTAGATACGTAATTGCTTCTGGTATATCAAACAGATATTTTTGATGTTGTAATCCCATATTTTTAATTAAAAAAAGCCTCAAAAATGAGGCTTAATTAGTAGTTGTTTTATGCCAAATATTACTTAGTTAACTATTTAAAATAACTAAACGTTTCGCCATCTTCAATTTTTAATAAAGACTCATAAATTAACTTAATCACATTTTCTACATCATCTCTATGTACAGTTTCTACAGTTGTATGCATATAACGTAATGGTAATGATATTAGAGCAGAAGCAACACCTCCATTACTGTATGCAAATGCATCTGTATCAGTTCCTGTTGCTCTAGATAAAGCTGCACGTTGAAACGGTATTTTCTTTTCCTCTGCAGTATCTGTAATTAAATCACGTAGCTTTTGCTGTACAGCAGGAGCATAGGCGATTACAGGACCTAAACCAATTTCGGCTTGACCTTGTATTTTTTGATCTATCATAGGTGTTGTGGTATCGTGCGTTACATCTGTAACAATCGCAACGTTAGGTTTGATTGTTTCTGTAATCATTTGCGCACCACGTAGCCCGATTTCTTCTTGAACTGCATTAACAATGTACAATCCAAAAGGCAACTTCTTTTTATTTTCTTTTAGTAAACGCGCCACTTCAGCAATCATAAATCCACCCATCCTGTTATCTAAAGCACGACACACAAAGTTGTTTTTATTTAGGATATGAAACTCGTCTGGATAGGTAATGACACAACCAATGTGTACACCTAATTTTTCTACCTCTTCTTTAGTTTTACAACCACAGTCTATAAAAATATTGTGAGGTTTTGGTGGTTCTTCTTTAGCACGATTACGAGTGTGTATTGCTGGCCAACCAAAAACACCTTTTACAATGCCTTTTTTAGTGTGGATATTTACCACTTTACTAGGCGCAATTTGGTGATCACTTCCACCATTACGCACTACATAAATCAATCCATTGTCAGAGATATAGTTGACATACCAAGAGATTTCGTCTGCATGACCTTCTATTACAACCTTATATTTAGCTTTTGGATTTATAACACCAACAGCAGTTCCATATGTGTCTGTAAAAAACTCGTCTACATAAGGTTTTAGGTAATCCATCCATATTTTTTGTCCATCCCACTCATAACCAGTAGGAGATGCATTGTTTAAATATTTTTCTAAAAAGTCCATCGACTTTTTGTTAAGTATACTTTTTGTTGCCATTTGATAAATTTTTTACTAAAATAAGAATATTCACACTTATTTAATAGTTAGCAACATGTTAATTATTAATTTTGTTTTTTTAAAGTCTACAGCTTTGGAATGATTTTAGCAACTATTAAATTATGAAGTATATATTTTACCTTTTTTTATGTGTTCCGTTTGCTGTTTTTGCACAGGAGGAAAATGAAGTTGTGCAAGACTCGACACAAGTCGAATACATTATCATTGAAGGTGACTCTATACCTAAGACCTCTATCTATTTAGATGAAGTTATGCTATTGGATAAATTGTCTTTTAAAACTAAAGAAGACCAAAGACGTTATCTTATTTTAAAACGAAAAACATTAAAGGTGTATCCATACGCAACGCTAGCTGCAGAACGGTTAGAAGCTTTAAATGTCGAGCTTGCTACAATAAAGAAGAAAAGAAAAAAAAAGAAATACGCTAAAAAAGTACAGAAATATATTGAAGAAGAATTTTCTGAAGAGCTTAAAAAGCTAACCAGAACCGAAGGTCAAATTTTGGTTAAGTTAATACACAGACAAACCGGAAAAACCACCTTCGAGTTGATTAAAGAACTACGAAATGGTTGGCGCGCCTTTTGGTTTAACAGTACAGCCAGTTTTTTTGATATCTCTTTAAAACGTCAGTACGATCCAGAAAATGTAGAAGAAGATTTTTTAATCGAAGACATTTTGGTTAGAACCTCTCAAGACGGAAAATTAAAGATTAGAAAATCGCCTTTAGAGTTTGACTATTTTGCTTTAACAAGCAAATGGTTGCCTAAAAAAAGGACTTCTTATCAAAATAAGCTAAGACCAACTATCCAAAACTAATGCGTAAACAAACCCAATTTGAAGAAAAACTAAATGCATTAACCCATGGGTTTGGTGCGTTATTAGGAATAGCAGCATTAGTATTACTTATTATTTTTGAAACCAGTAAAACAGATTATAGTCTGGTTAGTGTTATCATTTATGGGTTGTCTATAATTATCTTATTTAGCGCTTCTGCCTTATACCATAGTGTTACAGACCAGAAAAAGAAACACTATTTTAGAGTATTAGATCATATTAGTATCTATTTGCTTACAGCAGGAACTTATACACCAGTTTTACTGATTACTTTAGAGCAAAGCTTAGGATGGACACTTTTTTACACAGTTTGGATTATTGCTGCTTTTGGAGTGGTTTTAAAACTGTTTTTTACAGGACGTTTCAACATTTTTTCTACCTTATTATATCTTGTAATGGGTTGGTTAATTGTGTTTGATTTTACAACCTTATCTGCTTTAATGGAGTCTAACGGAATAATACTTCTTACTGCTGGTGGATTTGCTTATACTGTTGGAATTGTCTTCTATGTAATAGAAAAGATACCCTATAACCATGTTATTTGGCATTTGTTTGTATTAGCAGGTGCTGTTTGCCACTTTTTGATGATACTATGGTTTGTTATTTAGGATTTATAGTTACTTGTTTTATATTATAAGCATATTTTCTGATTTACTAAAAACAGCTGGCTTCATTTTATGTAAGCTAACAAATATCAATTATCCAATTTTTTTACTAGGGATTTAGTAGTTATTTTAGTGTTATAGGAAGAGTAATGAGATATTGGATAGTGTTATTTAAAAAAGACACCCTGAATCATTTTTAATGAAATTCAGGGTGTATTTTTAAAACACTTCGTTAATGTTAACTATTTTAATATTTAAAGTAATTATCTTATAATATTGAAGGATGCTTAAATGTAATCTTAGAAAACTGAACT
>JALZUT010000193.1 GCA_023300575.1 Olleya sp. | reverse complement strand
TGTGTAGCCCCTACGTGTTCCTCTATCATATACAACTCATCCCCAAAATCGTCATTAAATTCTCCTAATGTTTTTTGCTTCGGAATATAATACAGTGTTGGATTGGTATGGTTAATACCTACTGCATCTGACAAATCACCAATAGCAAATGCTGCATAAGGGTTTGAAGTCGTGTAAAAATCTGATAAAAATTTATCTATAGCAGTATTATCAAGTTTATCATCTATATAAGTATCAGGAAAGACATTTGCTTGAAGAAACTTAGACGTACTCTTTTTTATAGCACGCATTACAAATTGCTTTCCGTTTTTATCTTCTAATCTAAGTGATTTTGATTGCTGACCTCCACCTCTTTTTACAGGAGTAAGACCACCCATTAATGTATCTAATAAAACTACAGGAACGTTTACATCTGTACCATATGACTCTCTATAATGCTTACCCCAAATTTTTTCGTAAAAACCACTTTTATCAATTGCTTCTTTTGTGTAGATAGATGCAGATTCTCTTTTTGGATAATTGTCTTTAAAATTATAAACTGCTTGAGCAGTATTCTCATTGCCTTCTAAGATTTTAGTATTAAAAACCTCATTAGAGACACCGTCTTTAACACTGTAGTACTTTACTACAACAGAACCGTTCATAGCAACTTCTAACTTTGCGTATCCATTTTCTGCTGTTCCAAAATCAGATTCACTAACATTAGTTACATTTTTAGTTTTCCCTACAGCTCCACTAATCACTTGTGGTACACCATTATTTATGTATTGCAAATTTTTATCTTTTCCAGACACAAAAATGAGGTTATCCGCGGTTTGACTAATTGTTTTTAACCTGTTTCTTAATTTTCTGTATTCTTTATTACGAAAATCTTCTGCCTTAATCCCTCCTACATTACTAAGTAATCCTTGTCTAGTATTGGTTTCAAGCGGGTGATGCATTGCTACAATAATTATTTTACCGTGCGCCTTCTTAATTCTATTTTCAAATTCTAAAAAGAATAAGGTTCTATTTTGAATTGCGCTATCTTCATTTATATAGCTATCCTTATCCCAATTTTCTAAAAACCATTGTGTATCTACTGTGATAAGCACTATGTTATCTGACAAGTTTTTATGCTTTATAGCCTCACCATTATCTGGATAAAATTTTGAATCACTATTTTTCTGAACATAGTCTTCAATAGACTGAACACCTTTATGTCCATTAAATTTCCATTCATTTGCTCCAGGTAATAGATACGTATCACCCGAAAAAGAAGATAGCTTATCAAGTTGTGGCGCAAGACTATTCTTGAAATCTTCATCATTCACTGAGTTACCCAACAATAATAGTATTGAATTATCAGATTTATTAGAATCTTTAACGATTTGCGAGAGCACATTTGTATCATCTGTTGAACCGGTATTACTTATTAAGTAAATTGACTTATCAATTTCTTGCCCAAAAACGATAGAACTGGCTAGCAAGAAAAAATAGAGGCTATTTTTTTTAAAGTTTTTTAAAATATTCATGATTTAGTTAGTTAGTTAGTTAGTTAGTTAGAGGTTGTATTCTGTATATATATATATTTAAATTTGACTAGTAATAATGACTCACTAGTTACAGCAAGACACTTTTAACACAATAAGTATTTCTTTAAAAACACGGGTACAAATCTAATAATAATAATAATAATTGAAAGTTATTATCTAAAAAAAACTTACAAAATAAAACGATAAAACACAGCCATTGCATATGCAATAACGAATAGAATAATGTCAGTTTTGATTTCTTGATTGGTCCGTCTTTTTTAATTGCTTAAGCAAAAATAATTTTAATAAAATTAGAGATAGAAAAATTAAAAATGACAAATAACACATTGGTATACCGTTATCCAATTTTGGACATTCTCCATTTCCAATAAATTGCATAATAGATGCTATAACCGCAATAAACAATGCAAGCCCAGCAAAAGCAAAATAGAAGACATTATGTCTTTTTAACAGATGCACAATAAGTGGCACCAGAAAGCATACAAGAACTATTACACATGCTGGAATTATCCAAATCTTTGGACAACCATTACCCGTTTCAATCTCATCCCAAACTAAACTTCCCGACCCAAATACTCCAACAATAAGAAGAATGATAATTAAAAAATATGTAAGATTTTTTAGCATTAATTAATAATATTACTTAAGGATTACAGTATTACAACCAAATTATGATAGGGTTGCTAAAGTAGTTATTTTAATCCTGATAAAATAGACTGCAATTTACTATCTAACTTTGATTTAGAAAAACATTATTATCTTAATACTTACTCTACACGACAATTAATCGAAAAAGTCTATACAATATACTAATAATAATCTCCATTAGTGAATTTTAAAACAAGATAGCGGTTAGTGAGGTAAAATAACAGCAACAAATTAATAAGATTAAGTCTTTAATACAATCATTAACATCAATGATATCTATACATTTTTAATAAAAATTAAGATACTAATAATTTACGCACATACCCCAACATTAATTTTGAATTATTGTTAGATTAAACCAATCTCTTTTTATTGTCTTTACTATCACAGAAGCAACAGAGTTTATTTTTATTGCATTTATGAAATATATCTGTATTTTAAATGGGGTAACTTATCTTTTTTTAGCTACACTAAATATTATTTTGCACTTATCACTTGAATTATAAAAAAATAGGCTTGTAATTAAACAATAGAAGTTACTACTATGTTTTAATTCCAAACCTATCATACTATAAGAACTCTTCTTTAAGTTTCTTTATTTCTAATCTTCAATAACCGGTTTTGGTGTAATATGTGCATTTACTTCAGTCTTTAAATCAACAATAGTATTAATTTTTGGATTGTCGATACTAATTTCTTTATCGTTTGCTAAGGAAACTCTAATGTTTAAAACTGTAGTCTCCTTACCTAAACCAAATTGCAGCAATGCTGTTTGATCACTTGCTAAACCTTCACCAGTTACTAGCCATTCGGTTAACGTTCTAGTAGGAGTAGTTACTGTTACTTTTGCTCCTTGTACATTTACAGACTCTCCCATATCTACTTGTAAATAGTTGTTAGTTCCTCCTTTATTAATATATGCCAAAGATGGTGTATCAATATTTACCCAAATCATATCCAAATAACCATCTTGATTAAAATCACTTACTAAAGAAGTAATAGCATAATGCGGATTTACAACACCACTTTTTTCTTCCGTAGGCGCAAAAGTTCCATCTTCTTTTTGAACCAAGAATCTACTCTTTAATCTAAATAATTTATTAGGTGCTAGATCTACATAATTTTCGGCTACCATTAAATCTTGTAAACCATCATTGTTCATATCTGCAAAGGTACAGCCCCAAGAAAA
>JALZUT010000192.1 GCA_023300575.1 Olleya sp. | reverse complement strand
AGATTAATTAAAGAGATGCTATTAGCAGCTCTAAACGGAGTCATTCTAGCAATTGTACTGTTCCTATTTGTATGGGCAACAAAAGGCAATATCCTTACTGCTTTGGCTATCTCTTCCTCATTAATCATCGTCATTATTGTAGCAGGATTAATTGGGACATTCGTTCCGCTTTTTCTAGACAAAAAAGGCATCGATCCAGCAATTGCAACAGGCCCATTTATCACGACAAGTAATGATATATTTGGTATTTTAATCTACTTCTGGATTGCAAAACTTATTTTAAATATTTAGGGCGTTACCACAAGGGTCGTGCTGTCCGTTATATCTTTTTTTGCCATATATGGCAGCAAAAAAAGGATGCCACTTCCATCACTAACGCAAAATCCGTACTTTTAAACAATGAAAGCACTAAACATCAATGCTAAGTTTTCAAAATTTACCAAAAACTGGCAACCTCATCAAATAGCAATAGTAGACGACATGCAAGTTATTTTAGCAAAACTAAAAGGCGAATTTGTGTGGCACAGTCATGAAAACGAAGACGAACTATTTCAAGTTATAAAAGGGACACTCTACATGCAGTTTAGAGACCGAACAGAAATTGTAAATGAAGGCGAAATTATTGTCGTACCAAAAGGAGTCGAGCATAATCCTTCAACAAAAAATAATGAAGAAGTACACGTCCTGTTATTCGAAAAACTAACAACAGCACACACAGGAAACGTCCAGCATGAAATGACTAAAACAACGTATCCAAAAATCTAATAACACAATAACTCCTTCCCTATTTTAAGGAAGTGGATTCTGTTTAATAAAAACAGAAGACGGAAGAGTAAAAAAATAGACTTAATATTTATTAAGAAAATGAAAATACTTCACCTAGATACCAATCATCCTCTATTAATCAATCAACTAAAAATTTTAGGTTTTGATAATCATGAAAACTATTCAGATTCTAAAGCAGAAATACAAAACATAATACATCAATACGATGGATTTATAATAAGAAGTCGGTTTAAGATTGACTCTACTTTTTTAGATGCAGCAACCAATTTAAAATTTATAGGACGTGTTGGTGCAGGATTAGAAAACATAAATTGTGATTATGCAGAAAGTAAAGGAATAACACTTATAGCAGCACCAGAAGGCAATCGTAATGCAGTTGGCGAGCACAGTCTAGCAATGCTCCTATCCTTGTTTAATAAGCTAAACAAAGCAGATGCAGAAGTAAGACAAGGCAAATGGTTACGCGAAGACAATAGAGGTTTAGAATTAGACGGTAAAACAGTTGGCCTAATTGGTTATGGAAATATGGGTAAAGCATTTGCTAAAAAACTACGTGGTTTTGATGTAGACGTTTTATGTTATGACATCAAACTTAATGTAGACGATAAAAATGCTACTCAAGTTAGCTTGGCAACACTTCAGGAAAAAGCAGATGTTTTAAGTTTACATATACCAGAAACAACTTCAACTTTAAATATGGTTAATTCGTCTTTAATTAATGGATTTAAAAAAGCCTTTTGGTTAATTAACACAGCACGAGGTAAAAGTGTAGTGACTTCAGACTTAGTTGACGCATTAAAGTCAGGTAAGATTTTAGGCGCAGGATTAGATGTTTTAGAATACGAAAAAGCATCGTTTGAAGATTTATTTACTGACAACAAAATGCCAGAAGCTTTTAAATATCTTATAAATTCTGAACACGTACTACTATCACCTCATGTTGCAGGATGGACAATTGAGAGCAAAGAAAAGTTAGCACAAACCATAGTCGATAAGATTAAAGCAAAATTTTGTTAGTTTTATAGTATTAAAAACTAACAAAGATATGACATCAAAAGTCAAAACTGTGGAAGCATATATAAATCAGCTTCCAAAAGATAGAAAAGTAGCTATCACAAAACTTCATAATGTAATTAAAACCAATATGCCTAAAGGTTTAGAGTCAGGAATGGGTTATGGTATGTTAGCCTATTTTGTCCCTAAATCTGTATATCCATCTGGTTACCATTGTAAGCCATTTCCGCCTTTACCATTTATAAATGTAGCATCTCAAAAAAACTTTATAGCATTGTACCATTCAGGTTTATATGCTAAAAAAGAATTGCACAACTGGTTTGTAGCAGAGTTCCCAAAGCACAGCAAAACCAAACTGGATATGGGTAAAAGTTGTATTCGATTTAAAAAAATGGATGATATACCCTATAATTTAATTGAAGAGTTAATACGCAAAATGACGGTTGAAGAATGGATTGAGATTTACGAAGCTGCTATAAAAAAATGATATTAATTTAAAGCCATTTCCGCAGTTTATACTAAGCGCAATAGAAGTACAGAAATGATAAAAATATTTTTATGAAAAGAGTAACAGGAATTGGAGGTCTATTTTTTAAAACTAAAGACCCTAAAGCAACAAAAGACTGGTATAAAAAACACTTAGGGTTTAATACCGACGATTATGGTTCTACCTTTTGGTGGAAAGATAAAGAGGGTAAAGATAGTTCAACACAATGGTCACCTTTTAAAGCCGATACCAAACATTTTGAGCCTTCAAAAAAAGACTTTATGTTTAATTATCGTGTAGAAAATTTAGTAGCGTTATTAGCAGCTTTAAAAGAAGAAGGTGTTACTATTCTTGGTGAAATTGAAGAGTACAATTACGGTAAATTTGGATGGATTTTAGACAATGATGGTAATAAAATAGAACTTTGGGAACCAATAGACAAAGCCTTTTTATAACTGTTATTTACAGAAATGTAATATATTAGCAATCAGAAAACAACACAATAAAAAAATGAGCGAAGAACATAAGGATTTAGACCCAACTGCCGAAGCAAAAGCAACACATGCAGAAACTATTGGAAACCTTGAAGATCCAACAGCAGAAGCTAAAGCATATCATGCAGACACTTTAGATACAGCAAAAGAAAAACTAAGTGAAATGGCTGATAAAGCTGAAGCTAAGTTTGGTGACTTAAAAGCAGACGCCAAAGAAGGTTTTGAAAAAGCTAAAGCTAAAGCAACCGAGTTTATTAATGAAGATGCTAAAGAGTTTATGGAAGATGCTAAGGAGAAAGCCTCTAAATTTGTTGATGAAGCTGGAGAAAAGCTTGAAGATCTTACAGAAGGAGCAAAAGAAACATTTGATAAGGCTAAAGATAAAGCAACCGAGTTTATTAATGAAGATGCTAAAGAGTTATTAGAAGAAGCTAAAGAAAAGGCCTCTAAATTTGCTGATGAAGCTGGAGAAAAACTAGAAGATTTTGCTGAAGATGCAAAAGAAGTTATAGAAGAAACAACTAAGAAAACTAAGAGTTTTTTCCAAAGACTTTTTGGAAGTAAATAAATAGATATTAAAGCTAAAGTCTTTTTGATTTTAGCTTTTTTGTGTATTTTTATAATTGTGATATTGCAATATCACGATTTTTTAATTAAAATAAACTAATACAATTATGGGCTTCTCTAAAAAACAACTATTTAATTCTACTCAAAATCAAGTTGCTAACTTTACTAAGGTTTTAAGTCATCCTGCACGCGTCGCAATGATTCAGCATATTAGTGAGCATAAAAACTGTAATTGTAACACCTTAGTTAAAGCGACTGGATTATCGCAACCAACAATATCTCAACACCTTACTGAGATTAGAAAAATAGGGTTGCTTAAACAAAAGACTAAGGGTAAAAACTTATTCTACACCATAAACAAAGAACAGCTTAATGAATGTAGACGAGTAATCAATGATTTTTTTGTAAAAACACAAGTAAACTGTAGTAAGTAACTTTTAATCAAAAGTATTAGCTTCATTCTCATTTTGCTCAGAAAATTTACGCTCCAACTCAGCTTGAAACTCTTCCATTACAGGTCTAACAGTGCTTTCTGGTAAATCGGCAATTTTAATATACATCAATCCATCTACTGAGTTATTAAACAAAGGATCTACATTAAAACCAACTAGCCTAGCATTTTGTTTAATGTATTTTTTAAGTAATACTGGAAGACGTAATGCACCTGGTTCGATTTCATCAATAATTCTATCAAACTTATTTAAATCGGCTTCAGTCGCATCAAAGACAAAATCTTTATCTGTATCTTTTAGTTTGACTTTAAATTCCTTTTTAGGTCTTACATATTGTGCGATGTATGGATCGTAGTAATGCGATTTCATAAACTCTATCATCAATGACTTAGAAAAGTTAGAAAATTGATTACTAATACTTACACCTCCAATTAAAAATTTGTGTTCTGGATAACGTAAAGTAGTGTGAACAATTCCTTTCCAAAGTAAAAATAAAGGCATTGGTTTTTGCTGATATTCTTTGATAATAAAGGCACGTCCAAGTTCAATAGACTCGCTCATCATTTTATATAATTCAGGTTCAAAGCCAAATAAATCTTGTGAGTAAAAACCATTAATACCATGCTTTTCAAAAATCATAGAACCTAATCCCATTCTGTAAGCACCAGCTAAAACTTTGGCCTCACTATCCCATAAAAACATATGATGATAATAATTATCAAATTGGTCTAAATCTATAGCTTCGTTTGTCCCTTCTCCTATTGCTCTAAAAGTAATTTCTCTTAAACGACCTATTTCACGAAGCATATTAGGAATGTCTTCTGCAGATGCAAGAAAGACTTCATAGTTTTTACTGGTTAAAAGCCTACCGTCCTTTTCTCTTAATTTATCTACCTCAGCTATTATTGCTTCTTGACTAACAGGAGTTACAATTTTTTTGGGTGGTTTTGTTATTTTTGAAACTTTTAAACTAGAAGAGATACTATCCATAATCTTTTCTTTTGGCTCAAAAGCATTAGCCAACATGTAGGTTTTCTTTCTTATAAATTCTGAAAAACCTGAAAGCGTAGTATGTTCTGCTTGATCTTTAACGTTTATAGGTCTTCCAATCCTAACTTTAATAACACGTCGTTTTTGTGTTAATACTTCTGATGGTAATTTAGCTGTTCTAAACGTATCACTTATTCTGGATAGTTTATAAAACAACTTACTGTTTTTAGCATGAAAATAAATAGGAACAACAGGTACATTTGCTTTTTGCACTAACTTCATTGCTACTTCTTCCCATGGTTTATCTACCATTAACTTCCCATCTTTATAAGTAGAAACTTCTCCTGCTGGAAAAATACCTAGAGGATGACCATCTCTTAAATGCATTAAAGCACTTTTAAAACCTGCAATACTAGACTTGACATCTTTGCGGTCTTCAAAAGGATTAACTGGCATTATGTATGGTTTCATTGGTTCTATACGATGAAGCAAGAAGTTTGCAATTATTTTAAAGTCTTCGCGTTGCTCTAACATCAATTTTAATAGCAAAATACCATCTATACCTCCAAGAGGATGATTAGATACTGTAATGTATGCACCTTCTTTTGGAAGACGCTTTAGGTCTTCATCTGGTATTTCAAATTTAATTTGAAATTCATTTAAAATAGCATCCAAAAAAACAGTATTAGAAAGATGTTTGTTGCGATTATAAAATTTATTTAGGGTTGAAATTTTTAGCACTTTCATTAATATCCAACCTATAAAAGTACCTACAAACCCATATTTGTCTAGGTTGATGGCTTTTGATACTTCTTTGGCTGTGACTAATCCCATTTATTTTTTTTAGTATGCAAATGTAAGCAATAGATTAATTAGTTACTATTTGTAAAGTTTCTTGAAACACCTGCTTTAATAAAACTGTTTTATCAGCTTCTAAATTAGCAATCGCTTCTTGGTTGTAATGTCTCACCGTGTATAAGGACACATTATTGTGACAGGTCACTTTAAATTTAGCTTTTAGATGTAATAATAAAGGTTCTAAATTATTAAAAGTATTTTCAAAACACACCGAAAAACTTATCGCAGAATTCTGAATCACATCTACCTTCATTTTATACTTAGATAATAGAGTAAAAATCTCGCTAATATTATCTTCTACTATATAAGAAAAATCTAAAGTAGACAAAGACACTAAAACTTGATTTTGTTTTAATATAAAACAAGGTATTTCGGGTTGTATGCCTGGTATTTTATTAACAACAGTTCCAGCATTTTTAGGATTTAAAAACGACTTTACGTATAACGGTATTTCTTTACGTTGTAGTGGTTGTAGTGTTTTAGGATGAATCACAGATGCACCATAAAAAGCTAATTCTATAGCTTCGGTATAAGAGATAGAATTTAGTAGCTGTGCGTTTTCAAAATAACGTGGATCTGCATTTAACACTCCAGGAACATCTTTCCATATGGTAACATTTTCTGCATTTAAACAATAGGCTAAAATAGCTGCTGTATAATCACTTCCTTCTCTACCTAAGGTAGTACTAAAATTGTTTTTATCACTTGCTAAAAACCCTTGCGTAATATTAAGCTGCTTGACATTTATGTGTTGTGTTATTAATTGTTGCGTTGTATCCCAATTAACATTAGCGCGTCTGTAGTAATCATCTGTTTTTATTACTTTTCTAACATCTACCCAATTATTTTTATACCCTTTTATCTCTAAAAATTGACTGATAATTGTAGTCGACACCAACTCTCCAAAACCAATAACTTGGTCATATACAAAATTATAATCTGGAGATTTATTAGTTTTTAAAAACCCTCTTAGTTCATTAAACAACTCTTTTAGACTATTAAAAACCGGGTGGTTTTCGTTATTAAAAAGCTCTAAAATAATATCGTTATGGTATTTTACTACCTCTTGTATAGCTGCCTGTAATTCGTTTTTATTATCAAAATAATGCCTTGCTACAGTTTCTAAAGCATTAGTAGTTTTACCCATAGCAGACACAACAATAATAGTATTATCGTATCCTACTTGTTCTAAAACTGCTATTAAATTTTTTACTCCGTTAGCATCTTTTACAGATGCACCTCCAAACTTAAAAACCCTCATCTTTATTTACTGTAAATCTAAATCCCATAATTTTGATATGGGAAAAACTTGTTTAATTTATATTAGTTATATAATTCAAAATACATTGCTCATTTAACTGAGCTAAATACCAATTTTTTAATATTCTAGCGCCTTTATCTTCGTAAAATTGTACTGCTGGTGTATTCCAATCTAAAACTTCCCAACAAATACGTTTAACACCTAAACCGTAACCATATTTAACAACCTCATCAAGCAACAATGTACCCAAACCTTGACCTCTAAATTTGTCTTTAACAATTAGATCTTCTAGGTGTATAGTCTTTCCTTTCCATGTAGAAAAACGCAAATAAATTAAGGCTATAGCTACTATTTCATTTTCATCTTCTGCTACAAAACAAGTAAATAATGGGTGTGTACCAAAACCTTGCTCTAAAAGGTCTGCTTCTGTAACAATAACTGCATCTGGTTCTTTTTCAAAAACTGCTAATTCGTTTATCAATTTAAGAATTGAAGTTACATCTTTTTCTTTTGCAAATCGTATACTAAATGCCATATTCAATATTTTATATCAAATATAGTTTAAAGAAAAATAAGATTATTAATTATAAATAACTACAATGTTGTAATTTTATAAAAAATCCGATATTTGCAAAAAACAAGCACAACACTTATGTCTAAAAAAAATCAGACTTTAGGAGAGTTTATAATTGAAAATCAATCTTCTTTTAAGTATACTTCTGGAGAGTTATCACGATTAATAAACTCAATCAGATTGGCTGCAAAAGTTGTTAATCACGAAGTTAATAAAGCTGGATTAGTAGACATTATTGGTGCTGCTGGTGACACTAACATCCAAGGGGAAGACCAACAAAAACTGGATATTTATGCAAACGACAAATTTATCCAAACCCTTACAAATCGTAATATTGTTTGTGGTATTGCAAGTGAGGAAGAAGACGATTTTATTAGTATAAATAGTCAAGATGAAAACAACCAAAACAAATATATTGTATTAATAGATCCACTAGATGGCTCTTCAAATATTGATGTAAATGTATCTGTTGGTACTATTTTCTCAATTTACAGAAGGGTTACACCTGTAGGTACACCTGTAACTTTAGAAGATTTTTTACAACCTGGTAATCAACAAGTCGCAGCAGGATATGTGGTTTATGGCACCTCTACAATGTTAGTTTACACAACAGGTCATGGTGTTAATGGTTTTACATTAAATCCAGCTATTGGTACGTTTTACTTATCGCATCCAGACATGAAATTCCCTAAAGACGGAAACATCTACTCTGTAAATGAAGGTAATTACATACACTTTCCTAAAGGTGTGAAAAACTATATTAAGTATTGCCAAATGGAGGAAGATAATCGTCCATACACATCAAGATATATTGGATCTTTAGTCTCAGATTTTCATAGAAACATGATAAAAGGTGGCATATATATGTACCCAAAAAGTTCTAAAAATTCTAATGGTAAACTAAGGTTACTTTATGAGTGCAATCCTATGGCATTTTTAGCAGAACAAGCTAGCGGAAAGGCTAGTGACGGATTTACTAGAACACTTGATATACAGCCAATTGAGCTTCATCAACGTGTTCCTTTTTTCTGCGGAAGCAAGAACATGGTACTAAAAGCCGAAGAATTTATGCAGAATACAGATTAAATAGTATTTTGTCTAAAATTTTATTACTTTTGATTATTAAATTATGCTATTATCCTAAATGACAAAAACAACTAAAATGAATAAAGGAGAAATTCAAAACGTTCCAGAATCAGCTTCTAAAATAGATGCAATTAAGCAACTTATTTTTGGTGAAAACATGCAAGCCTATGATAGCGAGTTTGAAACACTAAAAAATGATATACTTAGTAAGAAAAAAGAAATAGAATCGTTGTTAGATGAAGTTAAGTCAGAATTACTTCAGAATATAGATAATCTAAGTACGGATCTTAATATTAGAATTACTGAACTAGAAAACTCTTTTGAAGATAAAACTGATGCTTTAAACAAAAATAAGGTTGACCGTAAACTACTAGGCGAACTCTTTACCACATTAGGCGAAAAAATAAGTCAGTAACAAACTTGACTTGCGCATGAATCAAGAAGATAAACTAAATATTCTTAAAGACATCTTACTTAAAGATGAGCATGAGTACGCATCAGCAATAGAAGAGAAACTTAAGAAGCTTGAAGCGTTAATTAACCAGCAGGCTAATTTAGCCGAGCATATTGACCCTATTCTTGAAGAAAAATTAAAAGAATTTATCAAAGAAATACCTAACACTTTAGGTTCAACAATAACAGAAACATTAAAGTCTGAAATAAAAAATTCGCAAGATGCAGTTGTTGATGCATTGTACCCAATTATGGGTAAAATGATAAAAAAATACGTGCAAAAAGAGATACAAGTCCTTTCAGAAAATATTAATAAATCTGTTAGTAATACGTTTTCTTTTAAAGGTTTTAAACGAAAATTTAGATCTAAAAAATCTGGCGTTAGCGAAGGTGACATGCTTATTCAAGACCAATTTAAACCAAAAATCATGCAAATCATGGTTATAGAAAATGGGTCTGGACTATTAGTTTCAGAATACTCAAAAACACAAGACATAGACCAAGATACAGTTGCAGGAATGCTTACTGCTATAAAAAGCTTTGCACAAGATGCCTTTACAGCAGATGAGCAAAATTTAGAATACATAGAGTATGAAAACTACCATATTCATTTACAAAATTTTTCAAAATATTATATTGCTGTAGTCATTTCTGGCATATTTACTGCTACATACAGAAGCAGACTTGAAGACAAACTTTTAGATTTTGCTTCAAATGTTATAAATAAAACAGATTTGAATAATAATGATACTTTTACTACTAAATTAAAAACTCACTTTCAAAATGAAGATATCTAAAAAAGTTGTACTTATAGGTCATTTTGGCGTCGGTAAGTCCTCCCTAATTAGACGCTTTGTAAAAAACACCTTTAGCGAAGATTACAAGGTAACTATTGGTGTACATGTGCTAAAAAAAGACGTTACTATTCCAGAAGTCAATGACGCTATTACATTAGTTATTTGGGATTTAGAAGGAAATGATGACATTACAAACACTAGGTCTTCTTATTTATTGGGTACAAATGGCTTTGTATATGTCTTTGACATGACTAGACCAGCTACTTATCAAAACTTAGAACATGACTTAAACTATATAAAAGAGCGTTACCCATCAATACCGATGAAAGTGGTTGGAAACAAAAAAGATTTGGTAACAAATGATTTTATAAAGCAAAACAACGATGTTTTTGGGTCTTTTACCGATTTCTATACTAGCGCAAAGTCAGGAAAGAAAGTAGAGGAAGTTTTTTCTAACTTAGCTCAAATAATACTTAAAGACGCTAAGAAATAATGTTAGAGCAATATAAAAAGGAATTTTCTCAGTCGGTAAACCAATACCTAATTGTAGATTTAGATGGCACAATAAAAGAATCTGATGATGTCATATTCTCAAATATAGTTGACAAAAACATAACTGAAATACATCCTTTTTTTGAAAGTCTAAATGACGCTTTAAAACTTAAAAATAAAGATTATATTTTTTCTTGTATACACTTAACAAACCCAGAAGGAAAAACCATAATAACAGATATTGTTTTAAAGACCTTTGATGGTAAGCAATTACCATTAATAGCTGTTTTAGATTTAACGCTCCACTATAACAATTATCAAACTACAGCTCAGGTTAGAAATGAGTCTATTATAAACTCGCAAATACTAGAATTAAAAAACGAATATTTGCAAGAAAAAGAAATTTTCAAAAACACTTTTATAGCAAATTTTAGTCATGAATTACGCGACCCTATAACAGGGATTTTAACGTTTTCTAATATTTTAAAGAAAACAAACTTAAGTCCAGAGCAATCTAACTATCTTAAAGTTATTGACAATTCTACTAATTATTTAAAAAATTTAATTGAAGACATTTTAGATATATCTAAAATCGAAACTGGTAAAGTCCAATTAATTTTAGAACCATTTAGTTTAAAAAACTTATTACAAGATATAGAAGCTGTTTTTCTAGGAAAAGCAGAACAAAAAGGCTTAGAGTTTAAAGTCAAAATTGATGACAGATTACCAGACGTAGTGGGTGGAGACGCCCTTAGACTTAGACAAGTGTTAAGTAACCTGTTAGAAAACGCCATCAAGTTTACTGACCATGGGACTGTCTCATTCTCAGCATCTTTAAATCAAATTAATGCAGGAAAAGCAAACGTCCATTTTTCTATTCAAGACACAGGTATTGGTATTCCAGAAGATAAGATAGAAGCTATTTTTAGAAGCTTTCATCAATTAAGCTCAAAGTCACCTATAAATGGTACAGGTTTAGGACTATCTATAGCACAATATTTTGTTGCATTATCTAACAGTAAGATAAAGGTAGTGTCTAAAGTTAATGAAGGTAGTACATTTTCTACCAATATTAGTTTTAAAGTAAATCACCATTACAAACTAAATAAAATAAAAAAAGAAGGCTCTACTTCTAAACCAAAATCTGATAAAAAATACAATATATTATTAGTAGAAGATTCAGAAATAACGCAATTATCAGTCTTAAAAATACTTGCGGCAAGAGGTAATTATTTTTTAGATATTGTATCAGATCCAGAGGACGTTTTACTAAAAATAGAAAATTCAGAATTTGACTTAATCTTAATGGACATCAAATTATCTGATGCTTCGGGTGACGATATCGCACAAAAAATAAGAAAGATGGACGAGCGTGAACACAGACGTATTCCAATAATAGCATTAACCGCTAAAGTGTTTAAAGAAGATTTAAAACGCTACAAAAAAGCAGGAATAAATGATGTTATTAAAAAACCCTTTGACGAAAAATCACTTCTAGACAAAATAGAAGAATACTTAAAATAAAAAAAGCGAGCCAATTGGTTCGCTTTTTATATGGTAAAAACAGAAACTACCTGTTCATTGTTTTAATCTCTTCAGCAAAAGTATCTAAATCTACCCCTTCATGAACCAATTCTAATGCTTTATGCGTCACATATTTAGCGTTACTAGATTTAAAACCAAGACCAACACAAAGACGCTCTAAAATAGCTATTTGTTTTTCACCTTCAATATGATCTGCCCATACCATACGTGATAAATCATAAAGGCGCTCTAAACGCTTATCGTAAGATGTTGGCGGATTTATTGGGTGTTCCTTATAATCCTTTAAAATCTGCTTATACTCGTCCTCATTAATATTTAAGTTACGCGCTAAACGGTCTAAAAATGTTTTTTCCTCATCAGTAATAACACCATCACTCATAGCTACACGTACAATTGCAGCAAAATGATCCTCATTACGCTTTTTAAATCCACTATCGAATAAATCTGAAAATGACATACTATTTGTTTAATTATTAGACTACAAATATAGTTAAACCACACACCTTTTAAAATTAAAAGTTTCTTTTTTTGGGCGTTTATTTTATACCTTTTAAGAAGGCGCAAAACACCAGGCTCTCGTGGTTCGCTCTCTGCGAGGAGCTTAGACAAACCACTCCATCCTTAACGCGTGGACTATACCTAAGGACTATGATTAAAACCGCTAATTATAAATTACCAACTAAGCATTCTATAACTTATATTTGCAAAACTAAAAAAGAACGTTAAGTGAGCAAAACGGTAATCTCGCAAACCTATTTACAGTCTTTGCAACTGCAAAAACTGCAAACCGCTATTACCCAAACCCAACCCATCGACTCAACTCAGGACAAGCCCAAAATACATTTAAAAGGTTTAGTAGGCTCTTCCTTATCATATATAATCACGCAAACATTTAAACAAACAGAACTTCCTTTTTTACTAATATTTAATGATAAAGAAGAAGCAGCCTTCTACCTAAACGATCTAGAGCAACTTATCAATAAAACAGATGTACTGTTTTATCCGGGAAGCTATCGCAGACCATACCAAATAGAAGAAACAAATAATGCAAACGTACTATTACGTGCAGAAGTTTTAAACCGCATCAACTCGCATAAAAAACCAGCAATAATTGTAACCTATCCAGATGCCTTGTTTGAAAAAGTAGTTACCAGAAAAGAACTAGAGCGCAACACCTTAAAAGTAACAGTAAATGACAGTCTATCTATAGACTTCGTTAACGAAGTCTTATTTGAATATAAATTTAAACGCGTAGATTTTGTTACAGAACCTGGCGAGTTTTCTGTACGTGGTGGAATTGTAGACGTCTTCTCTTTCTCTCATGACGAACCTTATAGAATCGAATTTTTTGGTGATGAAGTAGATAGCATACGTACTTTTGACGTCGAGACACAACTATCTACAGAGCAAATCAAAAAAATTAGTATCATACCAAATGTGGCTAATAAATTTTTGGACGAGTCTAGGCAGAGTTTTTTAAAATACATTGCTCAAAAAACAGTCGTTTTTGGTAAAAATTTCGAGTTAACATTAAATAGACTAGATAACTTCTTCAGCAAAGCAGAAGACGCATTTAAACAACTATCAGCAGATATTAAACATGCCCAACCTTTAGAGTTGTTCTGCAATTCTGAAGCACTAAAAAAACAATTATTAGACTTCAGTATTGTCGAGTTTGGTACTGCTTTTGTATTTAATGCAACACAAACCATACAACACAACACTACACCGCAACCTGCTTTTAATAAACAATTTAATTTATTAATAGACAACCTAAACGCTAATAACGACAACGGTTACACAAATTACATAGCCTGTGTTAGCGTCCAACAAGCCAAGCGTTTTCATGATATTTTTGAAGACACAGCGCAACATGTGCATTATAAAACCATTACACAATCGCTTTATCAAGGTTTTATAGATCACGATAACAAAATTGTGGTGTATACAGACCACCAAATTTTTGAGCGCTATCATAAATTTCATCTTAAAAATGGCTATGCAAAAAAGCAAGCTATTACGTTAAAAGAGCTTACAAATTTAGATATTGGCGACTACGTTACACATATAGATCATGGAATTGGTAAGTTTGGTGGACTTCAAAAAATTGATGTAGAAGGTAAAAAACAAGAAGCTATAAAACTGGTGTATGGAGAACGCGATATATTATATCTTAGCATTCACTCTTTACATAAAATTACCAAATTTAATGGTAAAGATGGTGCACCACCAAAAATATACAAACTAGGTAGTAAAGCCTGGAAAACGCTTAAAGAAAAAACCAAATCTAGAGTTAAACATATTGCATTTAACTTAATAAAATTATATGCAAAACGCAAGTTAGAAAAAGGCTATCAATATAAACCAGACAGCTATTTACAACATGAGCTGGAAGCCTCTTTTATTTATGAAGACACACCAGATCAAATTACTGCAACTGCAGACATAAAAGCTGATATGGAAAGTGAACGTCCAATGGACCGACTAATCTGTGGTGATGTAGGTTTTGGCAAAACAGAAGTCGCGATACGTGCGGCATTTAAAGCAATAGATAATGGTAAACAAGTTGCGGTTTTAGTACCAACAACCATATTAGCATTTCAGCATAACAAAACCTTTACAGAGCGTCTAAAAGAATTTGCTGTAACGGTAGATTATGTCAACCGTTTTAGAACTGCAAAAGAAAAACGCGAAACCCTTCAAAAGCTAGAAAAAGGTCATGTAGATATTATTATTGGGACGCATCAATTGGTTAGTAAAAATGTAAAATTTAAAGATTTAGGCTTACTAATTGTTGATGAAGAACAAAAATTTGGAGTAGGCGTTAAAGAAAAATTAAAAACCCTACAAGATAATGTTGATGTCTTAACATTAACAGCAACACCAATACCAAGAACCTTACAATTTAGCTTAATGGCTGCACGTGATTTATCGGTAATAACAACACCACCTCCAAACCGTTATCCAATAGAAAGTCATGTTGTTAGATTTGGCGAAGAAATTATTAGAGACGCAGTAAGTTATGAGATAGCACGTGGTGGACAGGTCTATTTTATTCATAATCGTATAGAGAATATTAAAGAAGTAGCAGGTATGATCCAGCGTTTGGTACCAGATGCTAAAATAGGTATTGGTCACGGACGATTAGATGGTAAAAAATTAGAAGAATTAATGCTAGCCTTTATGAATGGTGATTTTGACGTATTAGTAAGTACAACCATTGTAGAAAGTGGTTTGGATGTGCCAAATGCCAATACCATTTTTATTAATAACGCTAATAATTTTGGACTTAGCGACTTACACCAAATGCGTGGTCGTGTAGGACGTAGTAACAAAAAAGCATTCTGCTATTTTATCACACCAGAATATTCGGCAATGACCAATGATGCCAGAAAACGTATCCAAGCCCTAGAGCAGTTTACAGAATTAGGTAGTGGTTTTAACATTGCAATGAAGGATTTAGAAATACGTGGAGCTGGAGACCTATTAGGTGGTGAGCAAAGTGGATTTATAAATGAAATTGGGTTTGACACCTACCAAAAGATACTAAACGAAGCAATTGAAGAGCTTAAAGAAAACGAATTTAAAGACCTTTATAACGAGCCTACAGAAAATAAAACTTATGTTAAAGACATTACCATTGATACCGATTTTGAATTACTTTTCCCTGATGATTATGTCAATAATATAACCGAAAGACTAAATCTGTACACACAACTTAATAATCTTAAAACAGAAGACGAACTAGCCCAATTTGAAACCCAATTAATAGACCGTTTTGGCGAGTTACCAATCCAAGTTGTAGATCTAATAAACAGTGTGCGTATTAAATGGATAGCTACAAAATTAGGTGTAGAAAAAGTAATTATGAAACAAGGTAAACTTATTAGCTATTTTATAAACGACCAAAAAAGTCAATTTTACCAAAGCGCAAACTTTGCTAAACTACTAAAGTATGTACAAAGTCATCCGCAATACTGTAAAATGAAAGAAAAGCAAACCCGAAATGGTTTACGTTTATTACTTACCTTTGAAAATATAAAAACTGTTAAACAAGCACTTAGTGTATTAAAACCTATTTTGGAATAGTTTTTGTAATTATATAAGAAATACCATACAAAGATGATTAAAAAGTTACTTTTTATATTAGCGATACTACCAAGTTTTACATTGGCACAACACACCATTAAAGGTACATTTACACCAGCAGATCAGTTTAAATTTGCTTTTTTATATCATGTTACAGCAGACACTTCAATATTTGTAGACAATGCAGATATAACAGAAGAAGGCACCTTTACTTTTGATGTAAAAGCAACACAAACACCAGGGACTTACCGTATAGTATATGCGCAACCACAAGAAGAATACAACTTTGACTTTATCTATAATAACGAAGATATCGAGTTGACCTTTGATCTAGAAAAAGGTTTAGAGTTTACCACCTCTGAAGAAAACAAACTGTGGACGTCTTACAACAAAAGCATGGCTTTAATAGGCAATAGCATTAACATGTTTTACAACAAAGACAGTAAAAAAGAAAAGGATTTTAATAAGATTTTAGAAATCCTTAAAAACTCTCAATCCGAATTTGAAAAAGCTGCAGAAGGCAAGCTTGTTCTTAACTTTATAACAGCAAGTCAACCCTTTATTCCAGAAAGTTTAATTGATGCAAAAACATTTACGCAAAATGCGAAACAAGCTTACTTTAAACATATTAATTTTGGTAACCCTGTACTGCAAAACTCTAATTTTTTAATAGAAGCGACTTTAAATTATGTCTTTAATTTTGTAGATGAAAAAGATGTAAACGTCTCTTACATTAACAATATAAATGCAGCAGTTAAAGCAATAGGTAACAACCCAAAGGTGAAGAAAATTTTGTTAGAAATTTTATGGAACCAATTTGCAGGAGAAGAAAACGAACCTGTTGCCAATCACATTACCTCTTCACATTTATTACAAATTGCAAAAGATACAAATGATTTAGAATTGACTAAAAACTTAATCTATTTTAAAAATGCCTCTATTGGTAATATCGGATCAGATTTTGAGATAGTAGTCTTTGATAATGCAGGACAAGCTACCGTTACTAATTTACACAAATTAAAAGACGCTAACAACTATGTAGTTGTTTTTTGGAGCACCACTTGCTCACACTGTTTGGAAGAAATACCAGAACTACACAAAATGGTTAAAACCCTAGAGCAGGGACATTTAAAAGTCATAGCTGTAGCTTTAGACGAAAACCGTTACAGATGGAAAGACCTAACCTATGACTATCCAGAATTTTATCATGTTTTTGGTGAAGGAAAATGGGACAACCCAATTGGTGACAACTACAATGTAAAAGCAACACCAAGTTATTTTGTTTTAGACAAAGACAAAAAAATTATCAAAAAACCTTACGACTTTGTAGCATTTAAAAGCTATTTTAAAACACTACCTGCAACAAAAAAAGAGGTAGAAAAAAATTGAGGAAAAGGTTATGGAAAAAGAAGATTAATTATTACTAATTAAATTTTTGTAATTTTAGATACACTAACCTGTATAAAATGCAACAACTTCCAAAAGTAGAGCTACAACGTATTTTTCATAGAAAAGAACACCAAATCAAAATAGTTTTTAGATACGATGATACTTTAATTACTGTTTTAAGAGATGTACCAAAAGCAAAATGGAGCAAATCTTTAAACAGTTGGTACATTAAAAACACACCCGAAAATTTAAAATTAATCTTCAAAGTCTTTAAAGGACAAGCACAAATAAATGCCAAAACTGTATTTGACAATAAGATGCCAATGCATCAGTTTCCTAAAAAGCGAATTAGAAATTTAACCACCACAAATCGTGCTTTATTAAACAATTTTTATAAATATTTAAAAGGTAAGCGTTACAGCCAAAGCACAATAGACACTTACACACAATTAGTAGCAGATTTTATAGAGTATAATAACCAGAAAGACATCAATACATTAAACAATCGTGATATCGAGTTGTTTATTGAAACTGTTTATATAAAACGCAACTACAGTATTAGTACACAAAGACAATTTATAAGTGGATTAAAACTATTTATAGTCTATAGTCCTGATACCTTAATTAATGATTTAAAATTGATGCGACCAAAAGCTTCAAAAAAACTACCAAATGTATTATCTCAAAATGAAGTTATTTCTTTACTAAAAGTAACAGAAAACATAAAACACAAAACGATACTTGCCTTAATATATTCTAGTGGTTTACGTATAAGTGAATTGTTAAATTTAAAAATTGAAGATTTAAAAATCAATCGCAGACAAATACACATAAAAAATGCTAAAGGTAGAAAAGATAGATTAGTAGTATTAGCTGAAAGTACTTTACCACTTCTGCACAATTATCTTAGTATTTATACACCAAAAATTTATTTGATAGAAGGCTTAAATAACAATCAATATTCTGCAAGTAGTATAAGAAAATTCATGTTTAAATCTTGCAAAAAAGTAGGATTGATACATAAAATAACGCCTCACACCTTAAGACATAGTTATGCAACACATTTAATGGAAAGCGGAGTTGGATTAAGACATATTCAAGAACTACTTGGTCATTCAAGTCCTAAAACAACTATGATTTACACTCATGTTGCTAGAAAGGATCTTTTAGCTATAAAAAGTCCTTTAGATGAAGCTTTATCTTCATTATCAAAATCACAAAAACAGGAACAAAAGTTCCTCTTATCATTCCAAAATAGCACAAAATGACTTATATTGTTCCTCATATAATAAGTTGTATTTAATAAGACCGACTTTTGGATCTTCCCAGGTTAATTGCTACTTATCGAAATAATAGAATTAAGGTC